>NZ_CP015207.1:610000-915000 GCF_002101375.1 Sporosarcina ureae
CCCGATCGAGTTCCGTACCGTCCTTGCGGATACTTGGTGGAATAAATGGCAAATCAAAATGAGCAAAGAATTCTTTTTCACTAGAAAATGTCTGTACTTGGCCTGATTCATCTTCTACACCGTATTCACTAATTTTCTGTTTACGGTTTTTAGCCAACTGGCGCATCCGTATATTATGCGCGGCAGAGCCAGTAAAGTGATGAAGTGCTGTCGCGAATTGGTCTTCAGTGACAAAACGAAAATCTGCATCGATTGGGTGTTCTGTATCAAGCGAAATCGATAGTTTAGCATCGCCTGCTGCGATCACTTTTTCGATTGGTAACGCCGCTAAGATTTTTTCACGAACAATTTGCGGTTTGTTCGTTACGAGAATCCAGTCCACATCCGAACTTTCTTCTTCGCGCCTACGATAACTGCCCGCTACTTGAAACTTCTGAATTTCATCAATCAACTGTAGTTCAGCCTGAACGATATCCACGATTTTCGCCACTTGCCAAATCGGTGTCTTGCCCGAACGATTTGCGAGTATTTCCATTTCACGCAATAAGTTTTCTTCTGTCTTTTTACCGAATCCCGGAATTTTGCTTACCTCTTGTCTTTCACAAGCTGCTTGAAGTGATTCAATCGAATCGATGTTCAACGCTTCCCGTAATTTGGCTATTTTCTTTCCGCCTAATCCAGGTATATTCAAGAGAGGAATCAAACCTTTTGGAACCTTCTCTTCAAGCTCCATCAAGACATCTGAAGTTCCTTTTTCCATTAAATCCGTAATGACCGCACCGGTTCCTTTACCAATTCCCTTCAACGACAAGATATCATCCATCTCAGCGAGACTTCTTGTGTCCAATTCCAGAATCGAAGCGGCTTTCCTGAACGCAGCTACCTTAAAATGGTTTTCTCCTAGTAACTCCATATATAATGCAATTTTTTCAAATGTACGAATGATCGTCTTTTTATTCAAGTTAGTGTCCTCCCCACTCTTTTAAAAAAGCTTCCACGCGTTCGGGAAGCTTTTGGTTCATATGTACAGTACATTATTTACAAGCGTTAGCCTAGATAAACGAACCACCAATTTCTTATTGCCGAGGAAATAATTGGTGTATGTTCGAATATTGCTTTTGCCAGCAATGAATGACTTAATGAGTTTTGAATGACTTCAGCAGGAAGCATCGCAAGTAAAGATAATAAGAAAAAGATGATGACGTAGAATTCAATAAAGCCCAGTCCAGCCCCAATTAGACGTGCGCCGAAACCAAGAATCGGAATATGCTTGATAAAATCCAACATAGAACCAACGAATTGCAAAATCAGCTTCATTCCGATAAAAATTAAAATAAATGCGATCAAACGATAAAACGTCATATCCATATCCAAGTTTTCGAACGTCCAGCTAAGTGTATCAACTGCAGTTGCCCCCGGATATGGTATCCATAATATTAATTTTTCTGCAAATGGCTTGTAGAACTTATACGCCACGATTACCGATACAATCAATCCTAACATATGGATGAGCTGTACGATGAATCCGCGTCTAAAACCCGCAATCAAGCCGCCTACAAGCAGTAAAATAATGAGTAAATCTATCATGTTTCGCTCCTCAACCCTTCAGTTTTTTCACTTCATCTTCTAATTCTTTTACTCTCTCTTGTAATTTTAGAAATTCATGCACATTATTTACCGCCGTCAGAACAGCAATCCTTTTGCTGTCGAGATGTCGATTATGCTTACTAATTTCGCGCATTTTTTCATCAACGAGCGAGGCCACATAACGCACATGTGAAGATGGTTCCGTACCAACAACTGTATATGTTTGTCCGTAGATTTCAACTGTCACTCTTGCCCTTTTAGTGTCCGCCATTTTTATGCCCTCCCCTAAAAACCCTCTCATAATCATACCATGAAAATCAATTACTTGTGAATCAATTATGCCTCATATTGACATGAGGTTCGAATTTCAGACATTTTCTTTCATTAGAAACTCTTGTTTCAGGTATACTGAGAAATAGATCATTTCAAGGAGTGGGTAAATAAATGAGTAATCAGGTCATTGTCCTGTCTGAAAAAGAAATGCTGGAAGTACTTCGCTTCTATGAAACAAATAAAGTCACTCGTAATGCACCAGGTGTCATTTTCGCAGCTAAGATTGCGGATACGTCTATTACTGCTTACCGGTCTGGTAAAGTGTTGTTTCAAGGTGCAGGTGCAGACAGAGAGGCTGCACGTTGGGGAACTCTAGGAACTGTAACGAAAGTGACACCATCTGGAGCAAAAGGTGACACATTACCTGCAAATTTCGCATCGCTATCCGTTCTCGGCTCTGATGAGACAGGGACTGGGGATTTCTTCGGTCCTATCACAGTAGCCGCCTGTTTTGTCAGTAGTGACCAGATTGAATTGGTAAAGGAACTAGGAGTAAAGGATTCCAAACAACTTACAGATGCGTATATGCAGCAAATCGCAGAGGATCTGAAACGAGTTGTAACATACTCTGTGCTGACGCTTGATAACATGAAATATAATGAGATTCAGAGCAGAGGATGGTCGCAAGGTAAGATCAAGGCTATTCTTCATAATCAAGCGCTTCAGGAAGTACTGGATAAAATGAGTCCTGTCTTACCGGAACACATTCTCATTGACCAGTTTGCGGATCGACGTGTCTATTATAATTATCTAAAGGATGAATCTAGTATTATCCGAGACAAAGTGCTGTTTTCGACAAAAGCAGAAAATCTCCACGTATCGGTAGCCACTGCTTCTATTCTGGCACGGGTTGCATTCCTTGAAGCAATGGATCAATTAAGCAGTCAAGCTGGTGTGACATTACCAAAAGGTGCTGGACCTAAAGTGGATCAAATAGCTTGTCAAATCATCCGTAAAAAAGGAGAGCCATTTCTACACACCATCACAAAAGTACATTTCGCCAATACACAAAAAGCATTGAAACTCGCTTATAAAAAATAATAGGACTGCAATTAAATAAAGCAGGCTACCTGTCAGAAAACTGATAGATAGCCTGCTTATTTATTATGATCGGAGTTGTGCGTTCGCTTGTACAGTTAACGCGTCCAATACTTTACTATGCGCCTGTACTACGTCTTCATCCGTTAACGTACGCTCAGGATCGAAGTATGTCAGAGAGAACGCAACGGATTTTGTTCCTTCTTCTACGTTCTTCCCTTCGTACAAATCAAACAACTGAATTTTTTTCAGTAATTTGCCGCCTGCTTGCTGGATAATTTTCTCCAAGTTTGCTGCAGATGTGTCTCGGTCCACTACTAAGGCAATATCACGAGAGATGGAAGGGTAGCGCGGAACAGCTTCATACAAAAGCTCTTCCGTTGCAGTTTGCATAATAGCCTGCAAGTTCATTTCCATGACATATGTGTCCTGTAAGTCACGCTGTTTTTGAATGGTTGGGTGTACTTGACCGATGATCCCCACTGACTGATCGTCCAACCATACTGTCGCTGTACGACCTGGGTGCATTTGATCTACTGTCGCTTTTGTGAATTGTAGTCGTTCTAGCAAACCTAACTGCTCAAACAATCCCTCCACAATTCCCTTCATGACGAAGAAGTCGACTTTTTTCGTTTCACCTTGCCATGCATGATGAACCCATTTGCCAGTCAATACGGCTGCAACGTGTTCGACTTCTTTCGGCAAACCATCTTCTTCTAAACCAAGGAAAACAGATCCTGTTTCATAAAGTGCAATCGATTCATTTCGACGAGCCACGTTATACGTTGTCGCATCGAGAAGGTGTGGAATGATGCTTTGACGTAGAACGCTGCGCTCTTCACTCATCGGCATAAGCAATTTCGTTACAGGAGCTGTCTCTAGCGCGAAAGCTTGCGCATCTTTCGGTGAAGCCAATGAATACGTCAAAGCTTGCGATAGACCTGCCGCTTCAAGGTATCTGCGGACAATACGACGCTTCGCCTGATAAGGAGTCAAACCGCCTGGTGTACTTTCTACGATGGGTAATGTTTTTGGAATTTCGTCGTAACCATAGAGACGCGCGATTTCTTCAATCATGTCTTCTTTGATTTTCAAATCTTGACGTCGTGTCGGAATATCCATTACGAGTTGCCCATTGATTAATTCTGTCGGGATTTGTAAACGATCCATAATCGTTTTCATTTCATCCATAGCTATCTTCATACCTAGACGATTATTTACATAGTCCGGTGAAAGAATAATTTTCTCGGATGTTTTGTCGAGTTCGTCGAACGTAACAGATCCTTCAAGAACTTCTCCACCTGCAAGGTCAGCCATCAATTGTGCCGCTCGCTCTGCTGCTTCTGCTACACGATTCGGATCCACACCTTTTTCAAAGCGTGTGCTTGCATCACTGCGTAAGCCGACTTCTTTAGAAGTTTGACGAACAGAACTTGGTGCAAAATACGCGGACTCGATGACAACTGTTGTCGTACCTTCATACACTTCTGAATTAGCGCCGCCCATTACACCCGCAAGTGCAACTGGTTCTTTGCCATTCGTTATGACTAGTTGCTGATCATTCAATGTGCGCTCTACTTGGTCAAGTGTTACGATTTTTTCGCCTTCATGAGCATGACGCACGACAATCTCTTTTGTTTCAAGACGATCATAGTCAAATGCGTGAAGAGGCTGACCATATTCCATCAATACGTAGTTCGTGATATCCACTACGTTATTATGCGGTCGGATACCCGCAGACATCAACGTGTTTTGCAACCACTGAGGTGATTCTGCAACTTTGACGTTCTTCACTACTTTTGCCACATACATGGGATTGTCTTCTGCTGCTTCTACAGAAATTTTCAAAACGTCTTGAGCTTTCTCAGCAGATTCTGAATACGTAATTTCTGGCAATTTAATATCTTTCGATAAAATCGCCCCTACTTCGTACGCAAAGCCAAGCATACTTAATGCATCAGAACGATTTGGCGTTAAATCCAATTCCAAAATACGATCGTACAATCCAAGATGCGTCAATGCGCTATCTCCAGCACGGACATCATTCGGTAACACATAGATTCCTTCTGCGTACGCTTTAGGAACCAACTTTCCTTCTATACCGAGTTCTTGTAGTGAACAGATCATACCGTTAGACTCTTCACCACGAAGTTTCGCTTTCTTGATTTTCATTCCACCAGGCAAGACAGCTCCTGGTCGTGCGACAATAACATTTTGTCCTTCTGCGATATTTGAAGCTCCACAAATAATTTGTGAAATCTCTCCACCTACATCGACTTGACAAATATGTAATTTATCCGCCTCAGGATGCTTTACACAACTACTCACGTGTCCAATGACAATATGATCCATACCGAAAGAGCGATCGATGATGCCGTCTACTTCTATTCCAGAACGAGTGATTTTTTCTGCCAGTTCTTCTATGGACAGTTCGTTCCAATCTACGTAATTACTTAACCAATTTGTTGATACTAACATCCATATTCCTCCTTATGCCTCTGACCGGTAAAATTGTGATATAAACCGAATGTCATTTGTATAGAATTGACGAATATCTTCCACTCCGTATTTTAACATCGCAATTCTTTCCGCTCCCATACCGAATGCAAATCCTGTAACTTCTTCTGGGTTATAGCCGGCCATTTCTAAAACGTTTGGATGAACCATACCCGCTCCTAAAATTTCGATCCAGCCTGTTTTCTTACAAACGTTACAACCTGTTCCGCCACACTTAAAACAAGAAATATCCATTTCAACTGAAGGCTCAGTGAATGGGAAGAAGCTTGGACGCAAACGGATTTCACGCTCAGCACCGAATAATTTCTTTGCCAATAAATCCAGTGTGCCTTTCAAGTCACTCATGCGGATGTTTTCGCCCACAACAAGTCCTTCAATCTGTGTGAATTGATGAGAGTGCGTCGCATCATCTGAATCTCGGCGGCATACTTTACCCGGACAAATGATTTTGATTTCAGCCCCATCTTTCGCTTCCATCGTACGCGCTTGGACAGGAGAAGTGTGTGTGCGCAATAAAATGTCTTCTGTAATATAGAAGGAATCTTGCATATCACGTGCCGGATGACCTTTTGGCAAGTTCAACGCTTCAAAGTTGTAATAATCCTTTTCTACTTCGGGACCTTCTGCGATCTCGTAGCCCATACTAATGAAAAAGTCTTCAATTTCCTCTACTACTCGTGTTATCGGATGATGATTGCCAAGTTCTATTGGACGGCCTGGCAATGTCACATCAATCGATTCATTTTCCAATTGTTCTTGGATCGCTTGCTGTTCAAGTGTTTCTTTTCGTTCTTCAAGAATTCCCGTTACACTTTCACGGATTTCGTTGACGAGCGCCCCCATCTTGGGACGTTCTTCAGCAGGTAGTTTACCCATTCCTTTTAACAGATCGGTAATCGGACCTTTTTTTCCGAGGTACGCTACGCGCACATCGTTCAATTCTTTGACAGTAGTAGATTCTTTAATTTTCAGCATTACCTGTTCTTTCAGTTCATGCAACTGTTCTTTCATGTGTACTTGCTCCTCTCTCTATTTCCGTGGGGGGATTTAACGAAACTTTCCGGAAAACAAAAAACTCGCCCCTATAAAAGGGACGAGGTCGATTTCGCGGTACCACCCTGATTAGTTTGCATCAAAAAACAACGATGCAAAATCACTTGAATTGGAATAACGGTCCTATGCCGGCACGCCTTTACATGTTTGGTCCAAGCGCGCAGCTCGCGGGGTGAACTTCAATGGAGCATCGTTTTCCACACTTTCAGTCAAGGTGTGGAATCCCTGGTAAACGTGTCTCACCATTTACTTTTCCCGGTCATTGCTATTTTCTTTGATTCGCCTTCTAGTATACCGTAAATCGATTACGCCTTCAATAGAGATGTCATTGCTGACGAAGTGTATACAACAAAACTCCTGTAGCAACTGCCACATTCAGTGATTCAGCCTGACCGTACAACGGAATTTTCACTACCTGATCGGCCTGGGATAGTAATTCGCTATCGACACCGCTGCCTTCATTTCCTACAAGTAAGGCAAATGAAGTGTGTGCTTGCAATTCATTAAGGGTAACAGCTTGCTGCAAACCGGTGCCAATGATCGGTACTTGTTGGTTTTTCAAACGATCTATCCAAACGGACAACTCTTCACGTACTACAGGAATATGGAAATGAGAACCTTGCGCGGAGCGAACCGTTTTCGGATTGAATGGATCTGCACATCCTTTACCTAAGATTACCGCATCCAGACCTGTTGCGTCTGCAGTACGAATCATCGTACCCATATTTCCTGGATCCTGTACAGCATCAATTAACAACACTCGCTTCCACTGATACTGATCTGTTTCTGCGTAGTGGGGTTGTCGACAATAGGCAAAAACACCTTGTGTCTGCTCTGTTTCGGAAATTTCCTTAGCGACTGCAGCTGTCAATTCAATAATTGGCGCTGTCCAATGTGCCGGAATTTCAATATCTTCGCGTACAAGTAATTGAATAACCAAATCGGGCTGTTTAATGGCTTCTTCGACAAGATGAAAACCTTCCACAAGGAACTCTTTTGTTTGATCGCGTTCCTTTCTAGTCGTAACTAATTTCTTCCAATGTTTCACTAATGAGTTTTGAGTTGATTCAATTCGTTTATTCAAGAGGCTGAACATCCTTTTTTTCTTTTTAGTGTATCAAATCGACGTATATTTAGCGACTTTTGTGGAAAAGATGAGAATAAAGGAGGCTGAAGAACATGAATTTCCAAATACGCGATGCGATCTCAGCAAACATGACAAACAATAGCTCCACTGACGTACGAGGTGTTATCGACGATGCCATTCAACGAGGCGAAGAACACCTATTACCTGGATTGGGTGTGTTTTTCGAGCAACTATGGAAACGGGCAGACGAAACAGAAAAAGTAGAAATCACTAACGAACTATCACAAGCATTCGCCCAAGCACAATAAAAGACCAGTAAAGAAAAGATAAACCCTTCACATTGATTAAAGTGTGAAGGGTTTATCTTTTGAACTATATTTTCTTATCATCGCATTTTTCAGAAAAAACGCTAGTGGACCGAAGTGTAAGGCGGCGACTCGGGGAGGATCATCCCGACAGGTTAGACAACTAAAGGGAGCAAGAGCCGTAACGAAGGACGGCTTTTGCGAGTAAAAGCGAAGCGTTAGGAGCACATCTTTGAACTTGCGACCTAGTTGGCTAACCGCGGGCCCTCCCCAACGCGTCCGCCTGGAACGCAGGGAAACGGTGCACCCGCGTGTCTTTTACTTCTTCGTATAGCGCTCTTTCAACTGATCACGCAAAGCCGCCTTCAAAAACTTCCCAACAGACGTCTTAGGAATCTCCTTGACAAACAAAATCTCATCCGGAATCCACCAACTCGCAAACTGCCCCTTTAGTGAATCTTTCAACTCTTGCACTTTCGCGTCACTCTCCGCCACATTCTCATTCAACACTACACAAGCCACCGGGCGCTCCATCCACTTCTCGTGCGGAACCGCAATTACCGCTGCCTCGTACACATCGTCATGTGACATCAATGTATTTTCCAAATCTACAGAAGAAATCCATTCGCCGCCACTCTTGATCAGGTCCTTCGTACGATCCATCAACTTCAAATAGCCATCCTCTGTCATAACCGCTATATCTCCTGTATAAAGCCAACCATCTTTAAACGCTTCTTCTGTACGCTCATCTTTATAATATTCACTTGCAATCCATGGGCCTCTGACAGTCAACTCACCCATCGTCTGGCCGTCCCACGGTACTTCCCCTTCTTCATTGACTACACGAATATCAAGTCCCGGCATGACCAAGCCTTGCAACGCACGCATATCGATTCTCTCATCTACTGTCAAATTATCCATGGAAGAAGTTAATACAGATAAACTGACAAGTGGGGAAGTTTCCGTCATGCCATAGCCGACAATGAATGGAACTTTGTATTTCTCTTCATAAGTACGAATTAAGCCTTTTGGTGAAGCAGAGCCACCACACACAATAGCACGCAGTGAAGAGATATCACGTGGATTTTGTTCCAATTCTTTCAGTACAGCGAGCCAAATCGTCGGTACCCCTGCAGTAAGGGTTACTTTTTCACTTTCAATTAGATCAAGGAGTACCGTCGGATTAAATCCTGGTCCCGGCAAGACTTGTGTCGTGCCGTAGAAAACACTTGCGAACGGAATTCCCCATGCGTTGACGTGAAACATCGGTACGACGGACATGGCAATATCTCGTTCACACACTCCCATTGCATCCGATAATCCAAGTGCGTAACATTGTAGAACCAATCCTCGGTGCGTATAAATAACTCCTTTTGGTAGTCCTGTCGTGGCTGATGTGTAGCAAAGACCAGCTGGTGTATTTTCATCCAAATCTTGTGGATAGTCGTACTCATCTGAGGCACTTTCTAACAGTGCTTCATAGGAATGCACATTTTCTAGTGTAGTCTCAGGGATTTCTTTACTGTCCCCCATGACCACAAAATGTTTTACCGTTTTCAACATGGGTGCCATTTTCTCAAGATGAGGGAAAAATTCTGCGTCTACTAGCAAGATTTCATCTTCTGCGTGATTGATAATATATATAATATGTTCAGGTGATAGTCGGATGTTGATCATATGCAGGATTGCACCCGTACAAGGCACCGCAAAATACGCTTCTAGATGACGGTGATGATTCCAAGCGAACGTCCCAACTTTCGTTCCATGCTTCATTCCTAACTGAGTCAGTGCATTCGATAGTTTACGTGTTCTCTTTGCCCATTCACGATACGTAAAACGCTGTATACGCTGTTCTCCTGTTCGTGAAATAACCATCTTGTTTGGAAAAAATCGCTCTGCGCGTGTAATAAATGTAGATAGAATCAGTGGTGTTTGCATCATATCCATCCGCTCCTCTTTCGTTTAGAAGTGAAATTATCAATCCGTCGTGCATATTCCAAAGCATGTCCTATTCATTTCAATGAAATCTACGCGCAGATGGAATGATTCTCAGGATGTACTCTATGCGCAAATAAACCACTCTATGAATACGTACTATCTTTACTTTCTGAATATAGTATACACATTATCAAACTATTCTGTCTACACGATTCAGCAGTATATCGCTTATCCTATTTTTTGACGAGTCCAAAAGAAGGCATCTACACCCAAAACGGTTAGTGTGCCGAAGACGATCGACCAAATAGCAAGGCCTAACAGCAACCAAAAGGCTGTCTGTGATTTAGATGAACCTAGTGCTAGTGCTAGGAATGCTGCCAGATGGGAGCCAATCAGAACTGGCCCGAGCAATGCTAGACCTGGAACACCAAAGCGTTTCCAAATTTTCTCCGCACGCTCTGTACGCTTTGACGGAGTTTTTACATCGGTTTTCTTTTTGCTTTCCCACCAGTTTTTCAATTTCTGAAAAACTATAATTTCAAGTACTATAGTTAAAGCGTTTCCTGCAAAACCAACCACTATAGCAGTTGGCGGAGACATCCCCCGTAGAATTCCCAAAGGAACCGCCACCAATACTTCAAATCCCGGAGCTGCACCCGCAAGAAATACAAGTAAATACGTAATCAACTATTTTCCTCCCCTATTCGGATTCCATTCAGTATATCAAATGAAAGACAGCACAACATAAAAAAACTGCTTTCCGAATTACCAGGAAAGCAGCTAATCGATTTATTATAGTAAAGATGCGAGGATCGCTTTTTGTGCATGCAGACGGTTTCCTGCTTGCTGGAATACATACGAGTTATTCCCGTCGATTACGGAAGTCGACACTTCTTCTTCACGGTGTGCTGGTAGACAATGCAAGAACACATAATCTTTTTTCGCATGGCCAACCAATTGATCATTGATCTGGAAGTCTTTGAAGTCTACTAGACGCTTCGCCGCTTCCTCTTCCTGCCCCATACTAGTCCAAACATCCGTATAAATTGCATCTGCATCAGTGGAAGACTCAATCGGATCGTACGTCGACGTCACGCTTCCGCCATTCGACTCAGCAATTTTCTTCGCCTTTTCAAACAATCCTGCGTGGTATTCATATCCTTTAGGTGTCGCGACAGAAACATGCATGCCCATATGTGCACCGGCAATTACTAATGAATGCGCAACGTTGTTTCCGTCCCCAATATAGGAGAGTTTCAAGCCTTTCAAATCGCCTTTAACTTCTTTGATGGTTAGTAAATCCGCCATCGCCTGGCACGGGTGGAATAGATCAGTTAATCCGTTAATGATTGGGACTGAAGTATGTTCTGCCAATTCTTCCACCATTTTATGGGATTTCGCACGGATCATGACACCATCTAGAAACTCGGATAATACTTTTCCAGTATCTGAAACAGATTCTCCACGTCCAATCTGTAAATCCCGTGCATTCATGAACAAACCATGTCCGCCCAATTGGATCATGCCTACTTCGAATGAAATACGCGTACGTGTAGAGTTCTTTTCAAAAATCATGCCTAGTGTCTTACCCGCCAAGATGTCCGGTGTCTTACCAGCCAATGTATCTTGCTTCATGTCATATGCTAGTTGTATGAGATATGCAATTTCCTCACTAGAATAATCGAGCAGTGTTAAAAAGTCGCGTCCTTTTAAGCTATCCTTATCTATGCCTGTAGTTGTTTGATTTGTCTTTACCATTTGTTGATCCCCTACCATCCATTTGAAGTATGTGTAAACTAGTATACAATTGTATATTTATGAAGTCAAATGAATCTTTATAACTTTTACTTTATTTCATTAAAAAACAGCGATGCTTTTTCGGCACCGCTGTGTGAGCGTATAAATTATTCAAATGTGATATTTTTCACTGTATTTGCGTCTAGGCGCTTAACTATTTCAACTAATAGTTTAACTGTATTCTCAAAGTCTTGACGGTGAAGCATTGCCGCATGACTATGGATGTAGCGAGTCGGTATACAGATAGCCAATGTAGGAATTCCTGTTCCGCTTACGTGGATTGACCCACCATCCGTTCCGCCACCGGACATTGTCGCGAATTGATACGGAATATTCAGCTCTTCTGCTGTATCGACTACGAAATTGCGTAATCCTCTATGAGATACCATCGAAGCATCATACAACAAGATCTGCGGACCCTCTCCCATTGTACCAACAGATTCCTTTGCTGTAATACCTGGTGTATCCCCAGCAATTCCTACATCTACTGCGAAACCGATATCCGGTTGAATTTTATTCGTCGCTGTTTTCGCTCCACGCAGACCTACTTCTTCTTGAATAGCACCTACACTATACAAACGATTCGGGTGCTTTTCACCTTTTAGCTGCTTCATCACTTCAATAGCGATGGCACAGCCGATACGATTATCCCATGCTTTTGCAAGCAAGTAATTTTCGTTTTTCATGACCGTGAATTCGAAGTACGGCACAATCATGTCGCCCGGAAGAACGCCCCATGAAAGAACTTCTTCTTTTGACTCTGCGCCTACGTCAATGAACATGTCTTTAATATCGACAGGTTTCTTGCGAGCTTCAGGCGGCAAAATATGTGGCGGCTTTGAGCCGATCACTCCTGTAATCGTTTCACCAGAACGTGTAACGATCGAAACACGTTGCGCCAACATGACTTGTGACCACCAGCCACCTACTGTCTGAAAGTAAATGAAACCTTTGTCATCGATTCGTGTCAACATGAAGCCTACTTCATCCAAGTGCCCCGCGATCATAATCTTCGGTCCGTTTGCATCGCCTTCTTTGCTAGCGATCAGTGAACCTAATCCATCATGATCGATTTCATCTGCATATGGTTTGATGTGTTTCGTCATGACGTCTCGAGCTTCGCGTTCATTGCCCGGAATTCCTCGTGCATCTGTTAAGTCTTTTAACATCTCCAACGTCTCATCTAGTTTCATAAAAGATTCTGCCTCCTCATTCTACAATCCAATGTGATGACTCATGTATTACAGTAATTCTTTACGAATAGTTGCAGGTGATTTAGGTGATAACAACCCTGGTGCGATGTCATAGACTGTTTTCGCTCCAGTATCGCCTTTTTGCTGCAATTTATAAGCTGCTCTTGCATACGCGACTAAGACACTCGATGTAAATTCGGGATTGCTATCTAATTTAAGTGAGAATTCCATGACTTGATCTGTATGCTTCCCCGTGTTGCCGCTTCGAATGACGAAACCACCATGTGGCATCTTTGAATGATCAAGACGAAGTTCTTCTTCCGTAATAAAATGAACGGTCGTATCGTAGTCTGCGAAGTAGTCAGGCATGGTGACAATCGTTTCACGAACTCGATCTTCACTTGCTCCTTCTTCAAGAACGACATAACATTCACGTGTATGTTTATCTTTAGTTGAAAGCTCAGGATGCTCACCGTTACGCACACGATTGATCGCGTCCTCAGCAGGCAATGTATACTGAACGCCTGCTTTCACACCGTCAACACGGCGCACTGCATCAGAGTGACCTTGGCTTAGTCCTTTCCCCCAGAATGTATAGGTTTCACCTTCAGGCAAAATGGATTCTCCCATTAAGCGGTTGATCGAAAATAAACCCGGATCCCAACCGACAGAAATAACGGCAGTAGTTCCAGCTTCTTTCGCTACTTCATCAACTGCTGCGAAGTACTCCGGAATCTTTGCATGCGTGTCAAAGCTATCTACTGTTGTAAAGTGTTTCGCAAGTGCCGGCCCTTGTTCAGGTAAGTCATTTTTAGATCCACCGCATAAAATCAAAACATCAATATCTTCTTTAAAAGATTCAATTTCATCCAACTTATAGACAGGTACTTGCTCTGAAAGTAATTGTACGTCTTTCGGCTCTCTGCGCGTGAATACACCAACTAATGTCATATCTTTATTTTGACTGATAGCTGATTCTACTCCGCGCCCTAAATTACCGTAACCAGCGATTCCTACTCGAATTTCTTTCGTCAAGATCACTCATCCCCTTTTTGTTTCTTGTTTACGTTTCTCATTTTACCGGTAAGGGTGATAGATTGCGAATAATTATCTTTGAGCAGTTCGGTTCAATTCGAAAAGTTTCATGGTAAAATAGATTGTAGTTGAATTATTTGTAAAGTAGGGATCTTTTATGCGCTTTTTTGTCTATCTAATTGTTTTCTTCTCGTTCTTTGATTTATTTTCACAGTTGCCGATTATTAGTCCATTTGCTACAGGTCTTGGCGTTTCCGCTTTCATCGTCGGATTATCTGTTGGTATTTACTCGTTTGCGAATGTTTTCGGGAATATCATTTCAGGTATTTTGACAGATCGCAAAGGACCATTTTATATTCTATTATTTGGTTTGTTCACGTCGGCTTTGTCGTTGTTCTCATATGGATTGATTTCTGGTTCTGGTTCATTAATCGGCATTCGATTTTTACACGGCTTGACGGAAGGTTTAATCATTCCTGCTGCCTTCACGTTTCTCGCTAATGGCTCCGAACGTTCTAAGCGTGGGAGGAATGCTGCGATCTCAGGTGCATTTGTCGGGCTTGCGGCCATTTTCGGACCTGCCTATAGCGGAATTGTTTCCGTTAAGACAAGCGTTGTGACCATTATGGCCATCAATGGTGTATTTATGATTCTGTTGACAATTGGCGCCGTTATATTTTTACGTTCCTTTACATACGTGAGAAAAGTGAAGACAGTGAAGCAAAAAGCAGTAAAGCCGTTAGCTTTTTTCCGCCACCCTGGTATCATACGGGCATTCCTTGGCGCGTTCTTCCTGATGTTCTCACAAGGCGTGTTGGCATTGGTGCTCCCTTTGAAAGTAGAGCACCTTCAGTTTGATGCCAAAATGACAGGAATGCTGTTGAGTGTGTTTGGTCTAGTTGCTGTGTTGGTTTTTGTTTTACCGATCAACCGCATTTTCGATATCGTCCGCCCGATGGTCACATTGGCAGCTGGCTTGCTATTAATGAGTAGCAGTATGTTGTTCTTGTCGCAAGTCGACGAACTATCGTTGATGATGTTGGCAATGGTTATCTATGGTACGGGGTTCGCATTCCTATTCCCTTCTATCAACTCGTTACTTATTGATTCCACGGAACCTGAAACAAGAGGGAAAGCGTACGGGTTCTTCTACGCATTCTTCTCCTTTGGCGTCGTAGTGGGGTCTAGTGCGATCGGTATATTAGATTTGCAATTCCATCATGCCTTTATGCTTGCAAGTGGCATTTTGTTGATCGCAGCCATTTTCACCTTAATCGGTCTGCGAAAAGATATCCGTCCTACAGAGTAATATCGATTTGTTTAATAAATTATATGTGAAAAGATATGTCCATCGAGGTCACAAGACTTCAACGGACATACCTTTTTTGCGTGGTGTAATGGGAATAAAAAAGAAGATGTCACAAGAAGTCGTTGCTACACGACTTTCTGGACATCTCCTATATTACGCTTGCTGCGTAGAAAACGAATCGATAATCTCGAGGAAAACTTCCCCATAACGTTCAAGCTTCGTTTCCCCTACCCCTTGTACAGTCAATAACTCTTCATTCGTGGCAGGCATTTTAGTTACCATATCCCGCAATGTTTTATCCGAGAAAATAACGAATGGCGGGACACCCGCTTCTTGTGCTAGTTTCAAGCGCATCGCCCGTAGTTCGTTGAATAACGGATCCTCTTTAGCGACGACAGTTGTCACCATCTCGCCTTTACGCCAGACTTTCACTTTTCCTAACAACACATCTTTTCCGTCTTCGCTGACGAAGATAGTCGGATACGGCCCACTTTCAACTTGTAAATAATTCTTCGAAATCAAAAATTCAATGAAATCTGCCACGTCTTTGGCATTGCGCCCTTTCATCAATCCGTATGTCGATAGCTCATCGAAGTTCAATTCTTTCAACTTTTTGTTTCTCGATCCTGTCAGTACTTGCGCAACCATCGTCTTACCAAAACGTTGCCCCATTCGTATAACACAGGAAAGTACTTTTTGTGTATCGACTGTTACATCAAACTGCTCACGCGTGTCAGTGCAGTTACCACAGCGACCGCAATCTTCGACATCCTCTTCGCCAAAATACTTGATAATGTGTTTTTGCAGACAGCCTTCGGTATGGCAGTAATCAACCATCACTTGCATCTTTTTGATTTCATTCGATACACGGGAAGGATCTGGAGATTGTTCGATGAGGAAGCGTTGCGTTAAGACGTCTTGCGAGGAGAATAACAAATAACAATCGCTGTCGAGCCCGTCACGCCCTGCTCTCCCAGCCTCCTGATAATAACTTTCCATATTCTTCGGCATTTGATAATGAATGACGTAGCGTATATTGGATTTATCGATCCCCATACCAAACGCGTTAGTTGCGACCATCACGCGTGCGTCTTCCATAATGAACCGATCTTGTTGATGTTGCCGTTCATAGTCCGGTAATCCTGCATGATATTTCGCAACTGGAATACCACTTTTCTCAAGCAGCGAATATACTTGCTCGACCGCTTTCCTAGTCGCAGCATAGATAATGCCAGCTTCATTTTTATTTTTCTGCGTGTACTCTTTGACGAATTGATCCCGATTTTGACCTTTCACTACCGAAAAGAGTAGATTACTCCGCTCAAAACCGGTTACAACACGGCTAACAGGAGGTATATGTAATTGCTGGCATATATCATCCTGTACTTCAGGCGTAGCGGTTGCAGTCAATGCAAGAACAATCGGCCGGTTACTTAAATAATCAAAAACTCGGTGGATATTACGATAACTTGGACGGAAATCATGGCCCCATTGTGAAATACAATGTGCTTCATCGATCGCAATCAGCGGTATCGTCATTTTTTGCAATTGATTGAGAAAGGATTCGGAATCCAATCGTTCAGGTGCAACGTACAACAGCTTATACTTTCCTTCGAGTGCATTATCCATCGTGCCAAAGTATTCTTCCGAAGATAACGTACTATTAATATACGCCGCTGGAATGCCCAACTGATGCAATGCATCGACTTGGTCCTTCATCAAGGAGATCAGCGGTGAAATGACAAGAATCGTCCCTTCCATTGCCAATGCCGGTACTTGATAGCAGACAGACTTACCGCCACCTGTCGGCATTACGCAAAGTGAATCATCACCTTGTAATACTTGTTCAATCACTCGTTGCTGCCCTTCCCGAAATGCTGAATAACCAAAATACTTATCCAATATATCTAACGGATTTTGAATGATTGCCACCACCTTCCCTTAGTTACTAGTTTTTATGAGAACAATAACCGCTCTTCTTCTCGGCTATGTAATTCATTCACTACAATCAAGCCATTGAATTTCTGTATAATTTCAGTTGTTACGGTTGGATCTTCCTCACGTAACGCCTCGATGTCTGCAACAAGTATTCGCATCAAATCATGGTCGCGTGTAAGCTGAATAATGTCTCGCTCCAATTCAGGCCGCTCTTCCATTACTTGTTTATAAAAACCTTCTTCTTCGGCATCTGCATGACTGATGACACGGGTCTTCCAATAATCCAATAAATGATCACAGGCTTGCTGAACCATTTCAGTTTCATCTTGTTCTACATATTCGATTAAATCATCTGTTTTCATTATGGCACCAGAAAGTCCGCCTTCATGAATCGCTTTATGTGAATGAAGCTGTCTTAATGCAGGTCCTGACATGCTGACCACTCCTTCTAGTTTTCCTTAAGCATAACAGAATTTCTAAGTCAGTGATAGCTTCCTACAATGAAAAGAGCCTCACAGAAAAATTCTCTGTAAGACACTTTTCACACTTTCGCTATTCGAATGCGACTGACCATAAGCCATGCGAGTAGACACATATAAATCACAAAGTAAGGTGCAATCAAATACGGAACTACAAAATAACTCAATGTTAGCAAGACACCAGCTGCTGTTATAGGCATTCCATAATATGAACCATCGAACTCTTCTACGTTATAGCGAGCCAAACGAACGGCGCCAGCTAAAATATAAAAAATCACAGCGGACAAACCAATCCACATCGTATCCGTCAACGCCGTGTCATAGATCAGAATAGCAGGAGCTACACCAAATGAAACTAAATCGCTGAGCGAATCAAGTTCTTTACCAAATGCCGACTCTGCATGATAATGCCTAGCCACCATACCGTCAAACCGATCAAATAATGCAGCAAAGAAGATGAACATCAAACTCATATGTGCATGACCTTGAAGCACGAGTAATATCGCTATGATCCCTAAACTCAAATTAAAAAGTGTTATGATATTCGCCAATTGTGATTTTAGTTTAGTATAATCAAAATATCTGAATGAAAACAAGTTACGACCTCCTCGTATATTTCTTTAGTATAAGCTTTTAATGAAAGGAAGAAAAGATGAAAACACGTATTTTTAAATCATTCGTAGAATTAACAGGATCACCAGTCAGTTCAGCGCTACTTAAAACTTTGACGACTTCTCGAATTAGCAAGCCGTTAATTAAGCCTTTTGCATCGTTCTATCATATTCAAGTAGACGAAGCGGAATACCCAATAGACCAATATACTAGTCTTAACAGCTTTTTCACTCGTTCATTACAGGCGGGCAGTAGACCGATTGATAGCCACCCAAAGAATTTAATCTCACCAGTTGACGGTGTATTAAGCGATTCAGGCAGCATCGATACACAACAACAATTTATAGTAAAAGATAAAACATACAGTCTACATTCGCTGCTTGGCGATTCGGAAAAAGCCGCCCGCTATACGAATGGCTATTATTATCTATTCTATCTTTCTCCAAGACATTATCATCATTTCCATTATCCTATTTCTGGAACTCTTATGAATCGCTATGCATTAGGTTCTACTTCGTATCCCGTTAACGATGTGGGAATTCGCATGCGTAATGATGTATTTTCTTCCAACCATAGAGTCATTTCGGAACTCTCGACTGACTTCGGACATGTAGCAATCGTTAAAGTCGGAGCATTAAATGTAAATAGCGTTCGCATTGCAAATTCTGAAACTGCTTGTGTGAAAGGACAAGATTTTGGTCATTTTGCATTTGGATCCACTGTTATTTTATTCGTAGAACAGAATAACGCATTCAGTCCAGAAGAAATGCCTTTTACAGAAGTTCAAGTTGGTGATCGGATCGGAGTGTGGAAATCTTAAGTAGATGAGGTTTTTGTATGGAACCTCTTCAAGAATATAAAGTATTTACTATGCACTCCATATTTTTTCTCAATATCCATTATTCGAAGGCTAGTGAAATAGTATACTCTTTAACAATTAACCCATTTCTCCTATATTGTCATGCGCATAGTAAAACGGTCCGAATAAAAAGGCAAACCGATTATACGGTTTGCCTTTTGAAGTAATATAGAACTAATTATTCTTATTTTCTTACTATACTTCCAACTACATCTTGTTAAAGTTAAATCACTGTTGAAAAAGCAAGTGCTTAATTTCAATGAAAAACAAGTTTAATCCAAAAGTATAATAAAAATAATGTGACGATCGTGGTGAGTGGAATCACTTTGAATGAGATGTTGGTATAATCCCTCCATTTTATTTCAATGCCGTGCTTACGCAAGATACTAAACCAAATGAGTGAAGCTAATGTTCCAATCGGCAACAGTAATGCACCTATATCACTTCCGATAATATTAGCCAAGTAGATGGTTTTTAAGGTAATGGGATCTATACCCATTTCAGTTAAAGTTATCGTGCCTATCATCAACGCGGGATGATTATTGAATATATTGGACAGAAAGGAAACGATTCCACCCATCAAAATACTTGCAGACAGTAGCCCTTGATTGACAATTGGCTCACTCCAGCTAACTAGTAATTCAGTTAGACCAACGTTATGCAATCCATAGATGATGATGTACATGGAGAAAGCAAAAACGAGTATGTGCCAAGGAGTTTTTTTGATAATATCCCAAGGAGTTATACCTAGTTTTATCCAACGCCAAACGAGTAATACTATAGATCCCAGGACAGCAACAAGTTCTATTGGCACATTAATATACGATGCAATGAATAACATACATCGCATACAGAAAACAAAGAACAATATTTTCAACATAAAGAATGTGCGGTCTTTATTACTTGTAAACAAATTGCGCCGATGCAACTTTTTAATATACTTCTCTTCGAATACCTTTTCTATATAGACTGTATCTGGTAGGGTTCGCGGCAATTTTTTTCTCATAACAACGAACATTAAGATGGACATAAAGAGCAATCCGATTGTAGCAGGTACAAACATCATAGCTGTATGCATCCAAAGCGATAAATCTACTATCTTTAATGCAATTAAATTCACAATATTGCTAACGCCAATCGGAGCACTAGAAGCTGTTGCGATTAATGCACCACTTAGCAAATAAAGGATTTGCTGCTCCGTTTTTAATTGCAAATGTTTTAAAAGTAAAAGTAGTATAGGCGTTGTAATTAATATACTACCATCATTGTTAAACAACAATGTCATGAGAAAACATAACAATTGTATGTTCCAATACAATCGGTAGCCTGACTGCTTGGAAAATGAAGCAAGTCTAATGGCAGCCCAGTGAAAAAAACCGAAGCTTTCCAATATAACAGCCATTACAATAGTTGAAATTATCGTTACAGAAGCTCCTCCAACTTTATCGATAATATCTAGCAAATCGGTACTTGATACGATTCCCATGACAAGAATAAGAACTGCCCCAATAGTAGCAGGCCATGCTTCGTTAATTCCTTTGGGTCGCCAAAAGATGACGATCATTGTTGATATGAATACTATATAAGTGAATATGATTTGCATGGTCACTGTGTCCCAACTCCTTTCCACTTAAATTTTCTTACATATTTCATCCTGTCTTGTATGTATATTCGGACAACAAGTCCATCGTAGTGTCGTTAGTCCATTCTCCAATCATCTTTAGATGAATACAAAAAAACGCTGAACAATCCCTTATTCGGACTGCTCAACGTTATCTTATTTGGATATAATAGTGCGGTGCATATCAGCTGCATGCTTTAGTAGCGCGGTATACTGCCCCTCCGTTATAACTGTTTCTATCGAATCATTTTCATAATGAAAATTGGATGAACAAGAATTCTTTGCGGCGTGCTTCATCAATGCATAGTATTGCTTTTCTAACATAGCCATCTGTTCTTCAGAACTCATTTGCATTTCGGTATGATTAATAATCTCCAAATTTTCGATTTCTTGCTGAGGAATAAAGTCCATAGGTACATCTAATGAATTTCTCACATGTGAATCCTGCAAACAGTCAATACACGTCAAAAATTTCTCGTTTTCTATATGGTGATCTAGAGGAGTTATCATTTTTAAAAGTTCAATGTTCTCTTCACTTTCAATAGAGGTCATAGTTTGCTCCAAATCATTGTTTGCCTTCGCCATAAGATCTCTAAACGAGGTGTTATTTAATATTCGAATCTCTTTAATTGGAAGTCTCTCACTATCTTCTATCAATATTTCATCTTGTTTGTAAATCTCTTCCTGTTCATTTGTATCTACTACTTTTAAATCGAGAGACTGATCGAAAGTACTAACTGGTTTATGAATATTTTCAATACTCTCGTTGGAAAGTACAATAGCTTCTTTAATTATTTTTTTAGCTTCAGTATCTTTTTCATTACTTACTACTTCTACAGCAACCGGTTGCTCTTTCTTCACCTGTTTAGGTTTAGGATCCACCGTTTGTTCTATCCTATTACTTCCCTTGCGTATGGTTTCAATGGAGGTTACCGGAATCAATTGTAACTCTTCCTTATTTATTAACAGAAAATATGACTTCTCGATTTCACTTAAGACTCCATACATTGGCCGTTTACTAAATTCGTTTAACGTCACCCATTGCTCACGTAGCTCGAATAGAGATGGAACATCATAATCCTGATCATATTTTGTACTACTCAGGTCTTTTGTGTTTTTAGTGATTGATGTAATAGATGGAACCAAGATATACAAAATAGAGTCATCAACTACCATCAGTATATACTCCTGATGTGAGCCAATCAGTACCCCTTCTATCGGCTTGCCATATGAAAGTGATACGCAAACTCTATAGCCTGTAAAATTTCGAAAAACCGTTCCACAATCCCTTATATTCAATCGATACACCTCCTCTATAAAATGATCACCTCTTCTTTTATAGAAGAGATGATCAGTAACTTTATCCTTTCTTTTCGCCTCTATCTTTATTTCCGCTTTTTTCTTTACTCTCACTTTTTTCTTTATTCTCAACCTTTTCTTTACCTTGACTCTTTTCCTTTCTCTCACTTCTATCTCTGTTCTCACTAGTTTCTTTTTTGTCCTTATCTTTTACTTCTTTTGTCCGTTCCACTTTTACTCCATGACTAACGTTTCGAATATGAAACATGGAAAGTCGAATGACCTCTTCATTAAAAACAATGACAATGAAATCATTTGTTACTTCCTTTACAACACCTTCTAAAGTTTCAGGTCCACCACGATTAATTTTCACCCATTGATATTCAAGCTTTTTTAATACCCCTGGAAAATCTTCTTCATCAATCAAGGTGAAATCCTCCGGCAATTCTACATTAATGGACATTTCATTTTTTGAGTTGTCTGTAATACTTTTAATATGATGTGTTTTGTAGTAGACAATTCCATCATTCTCCGTTAAAAGTGTTAAATATTCATCATTTCCTGCTAATAGTTTTCCGATTCTTGACTCTGGTCCTCCTCGGTCTACTCTTATTACCTTACCTACTAATGTATTTAACGTCTCTTTATTCATTCCATTGTAGCCTCCTTTGTGGTGTCCTATTATCTATATGTCACTTAGGTATAGTCAGGTTAGGTCATTCGCCCATTTTGAATTTTTGTTACATATTAACTTCTTCACCATTCATCTAGATTCATTTTTCACTTTTACTTAAAACATTGATAGATACACATTTCCTTACATATTGAATAGGATGGTGTATATCTGATGAAGGGTGGAAGTTAATTTTATTGAAGTAAAAGAAGGTATTCTTCATCATATAGAGGGAAAGCATAGGGTAAATAACTAAATAGAGCGGTTAACAAGTAGTATAGAGCGGTTGTTTCATAGGTATGAGCGGTTAGAACATGCCATAGAGCGGGTATGCAAGAACTATGAGCGCTTGAGGATAGGTTTGAGCGGTTAAGCCATTTCTATGAGCATTTATTAATTCACCAAGCCCCTCTCTAATATGTCAATCTTCGAATATACAAAAACGACTTGCCTTCTCTCTATAGAGGAAGCAAGTCGTTTTATCAGATGTTATCTAGTACTTTCACAATCTCTTCATAATCAGGATGTCCTTTATGAAGATACATAACGAAGTGATCTACCTTGATCACGCCCAACTGCTCTGTCTTACTGCCGATATAGACAGGAAGATTACCTGTATCTTCAACTATTTCAAGACGTTTGTCAGATGGATCTAGTTTATAGAGATGCAATGGAAGCAAAGCATCTCCATTGATCGTTACAGTCATACCACTTTCCGCTCTAAACATATCCATCGCAGCTTCAGCAGGTTCGCTTACTGTGAAGCCTGTCTCTTCTAGCTGACTTACCACTTTCTGATATAACTCTTCATCTTCCACTGCCGCCACAACGACTTCCTCTTGTTCTAGAATTTCAGGGGTTAGTTCAGGTATGTTTTCTGCTGGTTTTGCTTCTTCTTTATCGCTGCAAGCAACTAATACTAATGATAAACAGCTTAGTACTGTGGCATAAATAAACCACTTTTTCATAATGCTCATCTATTGATATCCTTTCTACGTGAAACCTTTTCTATCATTATTATACATCATTCTACAATTATTCTTAATATAAATCGTATTTCTAGACAAATAGTTGGCTACAAATTATGATAAATATACAGTACATAATAACTTGTACTTATTAGTATTAATTATTAGTTGATAATAATTATAAATAAGGCTTTCTTTTTGTATTAGGCTTTGATACAATTATATTCATAGGTTACAAACCAACAACTGAGGAGGAATGTATTTTGAATAACAATGATAATAATTCTCAAAAAAGAAAATTGACAACCGCTGCGGGAGCACCAGTAGTTGATAACCAAAACTCTATGTCTGCTGGTCCAAGAGGTCCGCTTCTATTGCAAGATGTTTGGTTACTTGAAAAGTTAGCACATTTTGATCGCGAAGTTATTCCTGAACGTCGTATGCACGCAAAAGGATCTGGAGCATATGGTACTTTCACAGTGACGCATGATATTACAAAGTATACGAAAGCAAAGTTATTTTCAGAGATTGGTAAACAGACGGAGATGTTCGCACGCTTTTCTACAGTTGCAGGCGAACGTGGTGCAGCCGATGCAGAACGCGATATCCGCGGATTTTCTTTGAAGTTCTATACTGAGGAAGGAAACTGGGACATGGTCGGAAATAATACACCTGTATTCTTCTTCCGCGATCCATTGCAATTCCCAGACCTGAATCACGCAGTCAAACGTGATCCACGTACAAACTTACGTAGCGCAACAAACAACTGGGATTTCTGGACTGGACTTCCTGAAGCACTCCATCAGATCACTATTCTAATGAGCGACCGTGGTATTCCTCGTTCATTCCGTGAAATGCATGGTTTCGGTAGCCATACATTCAGTATGATCAATGCAAATAACGAACGCCACTGGGTTAAGTTCCATTTCCGTTCCCAGCAAGGTATTGAAAATATGTCAGATGAACAGGCTGCAGCGACTGTTGCAACGGATCGTGAAAGTTCACAACGTGATTTACTCAGCAATATCGACAATGGCAATTTCCCTAAATGGAAAATGTATATTCAAGTTATGACGGAAGAAGAAGCAATGGAAATGCCATATAATCCATTCGATTTAACAAAGGTTTGGTACAAAAAAGACTTCCCATTGATTGAAGTCGGTGAATTCGAATTGAACCGCAATCCTGAAAACTACTTTGCTGAAGTAGAGCAAGCTGCGTTTACACCAGCTGCGGTCGTTCCAGGCATTGGATTCTCGCCTGATAAAATGTTGCAAGCCCGTCTATTCTCTTATGGCGATGCGCAGCGTTATCGCTTAGGTGTCAATCACCACCAGATTCCCGTTAATGCTCCAAAATGTCCGTTCCACAGCTTCCACCGTGATGGGGCAATGCGCGTTGATGGCAATTTGGGCTCTACTCCTCACTATGAACCAAACAGCTATGGTGAATGGCAAGAACAACCAGACTTCAAAGAGCCGCCACTAAAAATTTATGGCGACGCAGACCACTGGAACTTCCGTGAAGATGACGATGACTACTTTACACAACCTGGAAAGTTATTCAATATTTTGAATCTAGAAGAGCAGCAGCGTCTATTCGAGAATACTGCGCGAAATATGGGTGACGCTCCAAAAGAAATCAAAATCAAACATATCCGTCACTGCTACCTGGCAGATCCGAAATACGGTGAAGGTGTAGCGAAAGCGTTGGATATTTCCATGGCAGATGTAGATATCGAAAATACAACAACGATTGTAGAAGAATAACATCATATAAAAAACCGCTTGGAGAATTACTCCAAGCGGTTTTTGCATTCTACGCTTTATCGCCTACACCATTTAATATATTGGCAATCAGAAGTCCAAGAACAACTGCCATCACACTCATGACAAACGGCGTACCACTTTCAGGCATGCCTGGAAAAATCACGAAAACCGATCCGATGATTAACCCCATGATGACGGCAAACATTCCCGTATGGAAATTAGCAAGAAGGTAGCGAATTAGTTTACTGCTGATTATAAACCCGAAGACTATACCACAACCCGTCGCGATAATAATCGGTATATTAAAGTCTGAAATAGCTGTAATGACTGTCGCATAAACACCTAATAACAGTAAAATGAATGACCCACTGATACCTGGCAACAGCATCGCCATACTCCCCGCCCATCCCGATAGGAATAGAATGATCGTATTTTTCACTGTTAGATGAGTGATAGATATTGGATCAATAGGATTCATAAAAGCAGTAGAAGCTAATGCTGCTGCCACCACTACCATCAACATCATATGACGGAATGTAAAGTTCTTTCTCAGTCCTGCTTGCTTTGAAACAAATGGAATGACACCCACAATCAACCCCAAAAAGAAGTATTGAGTAGGTTCATGATAATGCTTCAATAAATAGGAGATAACTTTACTAAATATAATGATTGTCGCACCCATCCCGATACCAAGAGGAATGAGGAAACCAATATGTTTCTTCCAGTCTTTACTAAAAAATCCGCTTATTGAAATAAGCAACTGATCATAGATGCCTAATATAAATGCAATCGTTCCGCCACTTACTCCGGGAACCAAGTCACTGATGCCCATCAAAAACCCGCGGTATAAATTTCTCCATTCCATGCTCATTGTTCCTCCAATTATTTCAGTCCGTTTAGTATATCACGCTGTGCTACACTAATTACAGCTTACCATTATTTATTTTCTTTATATGTTACAGCTATTTGGACAGAATATAAATTTCTGTACGTTAATAGGACTGTACAAAACAAAAGTTGTTCCATTGTTAGACAAAAACAATGGAACAACTTCATTAATAATCATCCATTTCAGATACCGTCACGAATTTATAACCTTGAGACTGCAAATTTTCAAGTACCGCGTCCAGTCCATCAGCGGTCGATTTATGAATATCATGCATCAAAATGATACTGCCTGTACGAGCATCTTCTGCAATATGCTCCAATAACAATTCAGGGTCATTGTGCTCCCAGTCCAATGTATCTACATTCCATAAAACAACAGGTAATTTCGTGCTTTCTCGTACTCGATCATCAACAGCACCATATGGGGGTCTGAAAACAGTTGCCGGCTGTCCGGTTATCGCTTCAATGATATCGGATGTACCCTTGACTTCACCTTGAAGTGCAACATCCGTGATCTCTGTCAAGGAAGGATGATTCCATGAGTGGTTACCTATCTCATGGCCAGCTTCAGCTACTTTCTTAGCGACGCCAGGATATGAATGAACTCTATTGCCGAGCATAAAAAATGTAGCTTTTGCATCGTATTTTTCAAGTGTCTCTAAAATTCTTACCGTATAAATTGGATCAGGACCATCATCAAACGTCAGAGCAATCGTCTTTTCCTTTTTAGTATCATCTGTTGCTACTTGGAATTCCTTTGCTAAGAATGGATTCAATTTGCGTAGCGGAATTTCTACTGTTGCCGGTCCAGCTTGTCTCTTTGTAAATTCACCTGTTCCAAAATAAAGAAATAATGAATCATCTGTCAAGGCGAAGTTGCGGTAGTTTACCCACATAGGCTCAGTAGGTCGCCATACACTTTCCTTAATCACATCGCCTTCTAACAAAGGACTATGATGAATTTCGTCACGCACTACACTCGCCATTCGTTTTAGCTTTTCCAAATTATGATCCACAATATCTTCAATCGTTACTTCTTCCCCTGTTTCAGGATTGATATGAAATGTGTGTATCTCCATTTGACTATCTTGATCAGCATAGTACGTAACAGCTCGCATGACAAAAGAATAATTACCCGAAAGATGCTGAAGCGTTTCAAAAGATACATCTAACTTGGACACTTTATTTTCCGTTTGTTGCTCTTCGGCATATCTTGTTTTCAATTCATCTATATAATCTAACACTTGCTGATTAAAGCCATCATATTCTGTTTGGGGATAACGAATGATAAAAGGATACTTTGAGTCTTTAGGTATCTCGGTAAACATTTTAATACCTGGATAAGGCGATATAATCGATTCAACCGACACTTCTTGTTTCGGTGCGGGTATAATTTCATGTGTTACGGGTTTAGTAGAGCTGGTATCTTTAGTTTTCACTACATTCACTATTAATAGTAGCGTAATAGATATTAGAGTAATGATAGTGATAATTAATGCACTATCGATCCATGTTGATCGACGTCTTTTATTTGTTTCGTTCATGAAAAAACTCCTTTACTACACACTCACCAGCTTTACATATACATTACAGTTTACTAGCAATAGAACTACTATACCCTTTACGTTCAAAAAGTATTCTGTACTCCACTCTTATATTTTACAATCTGCTACCTTTAATTTCAATGGACATGTATGAAGGTTTTTCCATCTCCTAGTATACAACAAATCCATGATGATACAAAGGTGTGTATGTAATGATGTGTTGCTTAAAAAAAAGATTTTTACTTGGAATAGCTTTTTGAATCCTTTTCTCGAAAATGAAATTATGCTATACTATTCTGGGCCCGATTCTTGCAAATTCGGGTTCAAGGGACATACAATCCCTTTGTACACACCGATCTCGGCTGTTGTCTATTGCAAAGATCAAACAGAAGGCGGTAATTTACATGGAAAAGAAAGACTATCGAGTATTATTGTTTTATAAGTATGTAACGATCGAGGAGCCTGAAGAGTTTGCGGCTGCACATTTGGAATTCTGTAAGGAAACTGGATTAAAGGGACGTATTCTTGTCGGTGCAGAAGGCATCAACGGTACTTGTTCAGGAACAATTGAACAAACGGATGCGTATATGGAGCATATGAAAGCTGATCCACGTTTTGCTGATGTATGGTTCAAAATTGATGAAACAGATGGCCACGCATTCAAAAAAATGCACGTTCGCTTCCGTCCGGAGATTGTTAATCTCAGCTTACCTGAAGATGTCAATCCGTTAGAGCTTACAGGTGAATATTTGGAACCAGAAGAGTTCTTACAACAAATGCAAGATGAGAACACTATTGTTTTGGATGCTCGTAATGATTATGAGTATGACCTAGGTCATTTCCGTGGTGCGATACGCCCGGATATTGAAAACTTCCGTGATCTTCCTGAATGGGTAGTTGAAAACAAAGAACAACTTGAAGGCAAGAAAATTCTTGCGTATTGTACGGGTGGGATTCGTTGTGAGAAGTTCACTGGCTGGTTGAAACGTGAAGGATTCGAAGATGTAGCACATTTGCACGGCGGTATCGTTTCTTACGGTAAAGACCCTAAAGCAAAAGGACAGTTATGGGACGGTCAATGCTACGTATTCGATGAGCGTATTGCGGTTCCCATCAACCAAGTGGAGCACGTCATCGTGGGACGCGACCATTTTGACGGCACACCTTGTGAACGCTATGTAAACTGTGCAAATCCCGAGTGTAATGCAAAAATTCTATGCTCAGAAGAGAATGAACATTTCTATATGCGCAGTTGTTCAGACGACTGCCGTACACATCCTCGTAATCGTTATTTTGTAGAACACGATATGACAGTGGATGAATATGACGCACGAATGGCAAAAATTGAAGCATCACGTGCTCGTGAAACCATTTCATAATACGTGAACAGCCAGCATCCTTTTATAGGAAGCTGGCTGTTTGTTTGATTATGTACTGATTTGCAAAATTATTTACATATTTTCCTATACCTGCTCATCCGAACTTTCCTGCTATATAATCTTTCGTTTCGGAAAATAGTGGGTTAGTAAATAGTGTCGCTGTCTGTCCATATTCTTTTACTTCACCATTCAAAAAGAAAGCTGCGAAATCAGATATGCGCGCAGCTTGTTGCATATTATGCGTTACGATGATAATCGTATAGTGCTCTTTTAACGTTTGGATCAGTTCTTCCACTTTGGCAGTAGAGATCGGATCTAGGGCTGAAGTAGGTTCATCCATCAATAAAATCTCCGGCTTAGTCGCTAATGTGCGTGCAATGGTTAGCCGTTGCTGTTGTCCGCCCGAAAGACCTGTAGCAGACTGGTCCAAATGATCTTTTACTTCGTCCCATAAAGCAGCAGCGCGCAGATTTTCTTCTACGATTTCATCCAGTACTTTTTTATTCTTTTCTCCATGAATACGAGGTCCATACGCAATGTTTTCATAAATTGAGAACGGAAAGACTGACGCATGTTGAAATACCATTCCTACTTTCTTTCGCAATTCTACTGGATCAATTGAAGGCTCTGTTATATTTTCATTACCGATCCAAATTGCCCCTTCTGTCTTCACTTTGGGAATCAGATCATTCATACGGTTCATTGTCCGCAAAAAAGTTGATTTTCCACATCCCGATGGCCCTATAAGTGCAGTAATTTTCTTTTCTTCAAACTTCAGATTGATATCTTTTAATGCATGATGGGAATTATAATAGAAGTGTAGATTTTCTGTTTGAATGATTGATCGTTCGATGGTCTCCACTACATTCATTTCAATCTCCCCTATCCAATGCGTCCATTAATATAATGTGCGGTTTGTTCATGATGTGGATTAGTAAAAATTTGTTCAGTGGATCCATGCTCAATGACACGCCCCATGTAAAAATACGCTACTTCATCCGAGACACGTGCTGCTTGTTGCATATTATGTGTGACAATCACGATCGTATAATCTTTTTTTAATTGTGATATCAGTTCTTCTATTTTTGCTGTCGATACAGGATCAAGTGCAGATGCAGGTTCATCTAGTAATAACACGCTCGGTTGCATTGCAAGTGCCCTGGCGATACAAAGACGTTGTTGTTGCCCACCTGAAAGGCGCAAAGCTGATGTATGTAATTGATCTTTTACTTCTTCCCACAGTGCTGCTTTTTTTAGATTCTCTTCTACAATTCTTTGTAATTCCCTCTTATCCTTTACTCCGTGGCGCATAGGTCCAGCGGCAACATTCTTAAAAATAGATTTGGCAAAAGGGACAGGTCTTTGAAATACCATTCCAATCTGTTTGCGTACTTCATGTAAATTTACGTTGGATGAATGCAAGTCTATCCCTTCATAATAGATGTTTCCTTCCGTACGACATGAGTCGATGTCATCATTCATTCGATTAATAGAACGCAGGAAAGTAGATTTCCCACATCCCGACGGACCGATTAATGCCATAACGGATTGTTTTGGGAATGATAGACTGACTTGATCAACAGCACAATGTCCACCATAATAGACCGATAAATCGGTAGTTTGCAATACTGAACTGCGTTGAAAATCAGGACTGTCCGCTAATGTAACTCTATTCGTTTTCATTTTGACAGGCTGTAAAGCGACCGATTGCATACATATCCTCCTTTAATTGGCACCCATTTTTTTAAACATCAAGTTACCGATAAAGCGTGATGTGAAATTAAAGAATAAAATCGAGATGATCAATAATGCCGCCGCTCCGTCAGAGATCGCTGCTGCGTCTGGCATAATTCCCTCGCCGTTGATTTTCCAAATGTGAACCGCCATTGTTTCAGCTGGCCTAAATGGATTTAAAGGAGATGTTGGTGACAACGGATTCCAATTGGTGAAATCTATGATCGGTGTGCTCATTCCTGCTGTGTAAATCAAAGCAGCCGCCTCGCCGAATACTCTTCCTGATGCTAGAATGACACCCGTCACAATACCAGGTAGTGCCGCTGGAAGTATGATTGTCGTAATAGTTTCCCATTTTGAAAAACCAAGCGCCCATCCTGCTTCACGTTGTGATTTCGGCACGTTATGAATTGATTGTTCCACAACTCGTACGAGTAAAGGTAGATTGAATAGTGAAAGTGCGAAGGCACCTGACAAAATCGAAAAACCCCAGCCCATATACAAAACGAAAAAGAGGAATCCAAACAATCCAACCACTATAGAAGGTAATGAAGATAGCACTTCAATCAGGACGCGAATACAACGAATGATCCAATGATCTTTTGCATACTCAGCTAAATAAATACCCGCACCAATCGCAATCGGCACTGAAATCATCAGTGTCAAAACGAGTAAATAAAAGGAATTAAATAATTGAGGTCCCACTCCTCCTCCTTCTTTGAAAATCTGAGGAGGTGACGTGATGAATTGCCAGCTTAGCTGAGGAATACCTTTGACAAAGACAAATCCAAGCAAGCCTGCCAAAACCGTAATGATGATGCCTACAATGACATATAGCCCAGCCGTGGCGAGCCGATCTTTACTTTTAGCTGACATTACTTACTTTTCCCCTTTCCAATCATTCGTACTGTAATCGTGAAGAATAGCGACATCAGTAAAAGTATGAGCGCGAGTGACCAGAGCGCATTATTTTCAGTTTGTCCCATCACCGTATACCCCATGCCCATTGTTAAAATACTAGTGACTGTGGAGGCTGGTTCGAATAAAGAGTGCGGAATGACAGAAGCATTCCCAATAACCATCTGTACTGCGAGAGCTTCACCGAATGCTCGTGCCATTCCGAAAATAATCGCCATCAGTAAGCCAGGTTTCGCAGTTTTCAATACCACTTTACAAATCATTTGCCATCTTGTGGAACCTAGCGCCAATGATGCTTCACGCAATGAACGTGGCACAGACTGAATAGCGTCCAATGCTAAACTTGTGACTGTCGGTAAGATCATGACGGATAACACAATAGTGCCCGCTGCAATACCAAATCCGCTACCTGGAAATAGATCGCGTAAAAAAGGTACGACGACACTTAATCCGATAAACCCATAGACGACTGAAGGTATACCTACTAACAACTCGATCACAGGCTGCATAATTCTTTTTCCCGCATTTGGTGCAATCTCGCTCATGAAAATGGCTGCGCCAATTGCAAGCGGTCCGGCAATTAAAGCGGATATTCCTGTAACCGCCAATGAACCGACTATAAATGGCAAAGCTCCAATAATAGGTTTACCCAGGGAATTTACTTCCGCTGGGTTCCAAGTCGTACCTGTTAAAAAGTCTTTAACACTACCATCATTTGTAATGAACGTAGACAAACCTTTTGAAAAAACTAAAAACAGAATGGCTATAGTGATGGCTGCAGTCAAAGCCACTGAAAGGAAGGTAAGCCATTTTCCGAACCGTTCCATTCGCATTTTACTACTTTTTCTATACAATGGATGTTCTGTCTCTTTGACCATCTTCGCCATCATGTACGCTCCTTTCGAGATAGGAGGAATTTATAAGTTTCTATCATTTTCCTTTAACAGTTCCTTCCGCATCACGTTCTACTTGCATTCCCGTTACCGGTAAGTAGTCCATTTCAGGAAGTATAGTTTGCTGCACTTCATCCGAAAGTATATACTCGATCAAGTCCTTTGCAAGACCTGTTGCTTCACCATTAGTATACATATGCTGGTAAGCCCAAATTTCCCATTTATTTGACTCGACATTTTCTTGATTTGGAGTCACACCATTAACTCGTAGAGCTGTAGTCGTTTCATCGAAGTAAGAAAATGCTAAGTAGCTGATTGCTCCTGGTGTTTCACTGACAATTTTTCGTACCGTACCCGAAGAGTCTTGTTCTTGAGCCTCGAGTGGTTGTTTTCCTTGCAATACTAATGCTTCAAAAGTAGCGCGTGTTCCAGATCCTTTTGCACGGTTGATGACAATAATTTCTTGATCCATCCCGCCAAGTTCTTTCCAGTTTGTGATTTCTCCTGTAAAGATTCCAATCAATTCTTCAGTCGTAACATCTTCTACACCCGTTTCTGGGTGACTTACCGGACCCATTCCAACAACCGCAACTTTATGGTCAACTAAGTTACCCGCGTCCACGCCTTCTTTTTCTTCCGCGAATATATCCGAGTTTCCAATGTCTACTGCACCTTCGCTGATTTTACTTAACCCAGTACCGCTCCCTCCACCTTGGACATTGATAACCGAGCCTGGATTTTTTAACGTATACTGCTGTGCTGCAGCTTCAACTAAAGGTTGTAGTGCACTTGATCCTACTGCCGTGATGGGTTCAGTTTGTTGTTTAGCTTCTCCCTTTTCACTATCACTTGCTTTCGTACTACTACAAGCCGCGACCACCCACGTACAAAGTAAAACAAACGCCAATACGGTTATTCGATTACGTTTCCTCATCACTGCGCCCCCTAGGATATTTCGTTTTAGTAGTGACTTTCTACTGCTTCTTTACTATAAGCAATGAATATTAAAGGCTGATGAAAGAAACGTAAAGGTTGTGTAAAGGTTCTGTATAGATAGATAATTTAGTGGATCTCTGTAATATGAAAGGAATACTTATGCTTAAACATTAATAAAAGGCCAACGACACAACCCTTTTAGGTTTGTCTTTAGCCTTCGTATGTATCAAAAATATTCAGTTTGTCACTTCTTCGAATTTATAACCAAATCCTCTGACAGTCTTAATATAGACTGGACTTTTTGTATCCGGTTCAATTTTTTCCCTCAGGTGGCTAATATGAACATCTACGATACGAGAATCTCCAGTGTAGTCATAATTCCATATCGCATTTAGCAACTGCTCACGGTGTAGTACTTTACCTGAATGTCGCATTAAGTATAAAAGCAGCTCAAATTCTTTAGGAGTCAATTCCAAGGGGCTTCCATCCAAAAAGGCTTCAATTCGATCTGGATAAACTAGTAAACGTCCATTACTTAGTTCCGTTCCCAGTTCTTTTACTTGTGCAGAATTCTGTAACTCTATTCTGCGCAAGATAGCTTTTACACGCGCAAGTACCTCTCGTGGACTAAATGGTTTTGTTAAATAATCATCTGCTCCAAGTTCCAGCCCAAGGACTTTATCGAATTCATCCCCTTTTGCTGTCAACATTAAAATGGGTGTATGAATTTTTTCTTGGCGAAGTTTTTTGCATACATCCATGCCATCCATGCCGGGCAGCATAATATCGAGCAATAGTAAATCCGGTTCTTCAGAAAGCGTCATTGCAATGGCTGTATTACCATCTCGGGCTATATACACAGTGTATCCTGCCTGCTCCAAGTTGTATTGCAAAAGAGTAGCTATTGACTGTTCATCTTCCACAACCAAAATCTTTTTCATTTGGTTAGCTCCTTTACCGCTAGATCATTAATTTTTCTGAAAGTCTACGTCTCTACTCTACTTTGACGTCAAGAAAATGTCCACTCAAATCTTTTTTGTTGTAAATACAGTAAAGGGTTCATTCAAATTAAATGACTTGGCCTGTTACTATATGTACAGCCGAATTTTCATGTCAGTGCAATTAATTGACATCGGTACTTCATGCTAGTAACCTTGTACTTAAGCTTACTTTTAGTTAGTTGATAAGTTGAAATATTGATTACACAGGAGGAATTTTTATGACACTAGAAATGCAAAGAGAAATTCATTTAGCTAACCGACCGAAAGGCTTGCCTACTATGGAAGCTTTCAATTTTGTGGAAAAACCTATGCCTGAGCTGAAAGACCATGAAGTTCTGATTCGTACGCTATATGTATCAGTTGACCCGTACATGCGAGGAAGAATGATAGATGCGAAATCGTATATCCCTCCATTTAAACTGGATGAAGTGATTACTGGAGGAGTCGTTGGTGAAGTAACAAAATCTACTTCCGATTCATTCAAACCAGGAGATTTCGTTGTAGGAAATTTGAATTGGGCAGAATATACGGCAGCTTCCGAGAAAGAAGTACGTAAAATCGATCCAAATATCGCCCCGATCACTACACATCTAGGCATCCTTGGTATGACAGGGCTCACTGCATACTTCGGTTTACTCGATATCGGTAAACCGCAAGAAGGTGAAACTGTCGTCGTTTCTGGCGCTGCCGGAGCAGTTGGTTCAGTAGTAGGCCAAATCGCCAAAATGAAAGGTGCCAAAGTGATCGGAATTGCAGGTTCTCAAGAAAAAATCGAGTACTTAAAAAATGAACTCGGATTTGATGAGGCTGTCAATTATAAATTAGACAGCTTTAAAGAAGACTTAGCTAAAGTTGCCACTGACGGTGTAGATGTCTATTTTGACAATGTCGGCGGCGAAGTGACGGATGCAGTCTTTACATTACTAAATAAACATGCGCGAATTGCGTTATGCGGTGCTATTTCCTCTTACAATAAAGAACAACAAGACATCGGTCCTCGTCTTCAATCTACGATGATCAAAACAAGCGCTTTGATGAAAGGCTTTACAGTAGGAGATTATGCGGCAGACTTCGCTACTGCATCCACTGATTTAGGTAAATGGCTATCAGAAGGCAAGTTGAAGTATGAAGAAACGATTGTCGAAGGCTTTGACAATATTCCAGATGCGTTTCTTGGTTTATTCGATGGAACCAATTTAGGAAAACAACTGGTCAAAGTCGCTGATTATGAAACGACAAAGCACTAAACAGAATGCAATGAAAAAAAGGCTATCTCGAGAAATTCCCGGGATAGCCTTTTATATTACTTGCATAGAAAACACCTTGTACAGTGAAAAAATCTCCATACAAGGTGCATAGTTTTTATTAACCGAATACGCTCGTACTGTGCAATGGTTGAACTTTTGCTTTCGGATCGAGGAACGCTTTCGCGTGGCTGATGGCAACCGGCGCTTCGCCCATACCTACTGCAATCAATTTCACTTTGCCATCGTATGTTGTGACGTCACCCGCTGCATAAATGCCTTCGATATTCGTCTCCATGCGAGAGTTCACTTTAATCGAATTACGATCCATATCTAAGCCCCAGTCTTTCAATGGACCGAGTGAGGAAATGTTGCCGTAATTGACTACTACATGATCAAATGTTAGTTCTTTCACGCTGCCGTCTTTTTCCTTTAAAATGACTTTATCTAATGTATCTCCGTCGCCATGTAACTCACTTACAGCATGTGAAGTTAAAACAGTAATACTAGATTCGCGCAATTGATTGACACTGGTTTCATGCGCAGTGAAACGTTCTCTACGGTGAACAAGCGTTACCTCGCTTGCGATATCTTCAAGCATCAATGCCCAGTCTAGTGCAGAGTCTCCCCCGCCACAAACACAGATATTCTGATCTTTAAACATAGACAAGTCCTTAATACCGTAGTGCAATGTTTTGCCTTCAAAAATCGGTTCTTCTTTCAAACCGATTTTACGCGGTTGAAAAGCACCAATTCCCGCAGTTAACAAAATAGTCCGTGTCAAATGCTGTCCTTTGTCAGTTGTTAAAACAAAGTGGTCATCCTTCTTTTCTATGGCCAATGCCGCTTCCCCTAAACAAATTTCAGGTTTTGCATAGTGCGCTTGCGTCACTAAGTTTGCCACTAAATCTTTCGCCAAGATTTTAGGGAATCCGCCTACATCATAAATGTATTTATCAGGATATAGCTCGATTAATTGGCCGCCAAGCTGTGGCAAACTATCGATAATTTTGACAGACATCTCACGCATACCCGCGTAGAACGAAGAGAACAATCCAGTTGGGCCTCCGCCGATAATCGTAATATCCACTATTTCATGATTCATTTAAAACACTCCTATAATTAATTCTTTAATGAGAAGCTATTGGGGTGTACCACTTATGTTTCTCTAGTCTATTATCCCCTATACGAAAGAGAAAAACATCTATTTTGTATTCAGATTTCAGGAAAATGTTCTGTGCAGAATTGCTCTGCTGATGCTTGTTCTTCTTCGTCCCACTCCACGTCAAATGGGCTTTCCGTTGCCAATTCATAAAATTGGTACGTAAGCATCTTTCGTTGGCCATCCTTCACAGAATATAGCATACGTAAGCCAGTACCCTCTTCTTTGAACAGTTCATCTTCTTCATCCAGCTTAACTGTCAATAGAAATTCGTAGCGCTGACCGTCGATAATACCTGTTGGATCTACCAGTTCTTGTACTTTACCATTTACTATTTGCATTCAATTTCTCCTTCTTCCCGCTCACTTAGAGTTTACTCTCTCTATCCTACATCATTTCATAAGATTGTGGCAATTTATGAACGTCACTTTCGATAAATAGTTTGCTTTTCTTTACTGGTTGCTAGAAAATGAAGGGATAGTTACATTATATAGAAACGAGGAGGAGTGCAATGCTTACTTTTGAAGAGTATGAGTATACTCGCCCGGATATCGAAAAACTGCAAACAGAATTCAAGACTGCACTTGAACAGTTTAAACAAGCAAACTCATTTGAAGATCAAGCCGCAATAATGGAGCATATAAACATGTTGACGAGTGATTACAGTACAGCAGAAAACATCATGTATATCCGTTCTTCGATTGATACGAATGATAAATTTTATCAAGATGAACGGGATTATTTTGATGAGACTGGTCCTCAATTTCAAGCTTTGCAAAGCGATTATTACCAAGCTGTAATCTCTACGCCTTTTCGAGCACAATTAGAAGATAAATGGGGCCCACAGCTATTTAAGCTTGCGGAAAATGCCATTCGTTCGTATTCAGATGAAGTCTTGCCTCTTTTACAGCAAGAAAACAAATTAGTTTCCGAATACTCCAACCTCGTCGCTTCAGCACAAATCGAGTTTCAAGGTGAAACGCTGACATTGGCACAACTTGGACCATTTAAAGAGTCACTTGATCGCTCGGTTAGAAAAGATGCTATGAACGCCACTGCTGACTTTTACGCGTCAAATGAAGTTCATTTTGATAGAATTTTTGATCGTCTCGTTGCAGTACGTCATGAAATCGCTACAACACTCGGATTTAAAAATTTTACAGAACTAGGATATATTCGTATGGACCGGATCGGCTATGATGTACATATGATGGAACACTTCCGAAATCAGATTCGGACACATGTAGTGCCATTAGCTGAGAAGATTCGAGGTATGCAAAGGCGACGAATAGGGATTTCTGAAATGAAGTTCTATGATGAACCATTGCATTACCCCGAGGGAAACCCTCAACCTAAAGGTTCCCCTGAATGGATTTTGGAAAATGGGCAAAAAATGTATCAAGAGCTATCGCGTGAAACCGGACGTTTTTTTGATTATATGAAACGTAAAAACTTATTGGATTTGGTGGCAAAAAAAGGCAAAGAGGCTGGCGGCTACTGTACATTTATAGATAATTATGATTCTCCGTTCATCTTCTCTAACTTTAATGGAACTTCAGGTGATATTGACGTGTTGACGCACGAAGCAGGCCATGCATTCCAAGTATATTCAAGCCGTTCGATTGGCATCCCCGAATACATTTGGCCAACGACTGAAGCTGCAGAAATTCATTCCATGAGTATGGAGTTTTTCACTTGGTTTTGGATGGATCGCTTTTTTGGTAGCGATGCAGAACGTTATCGTTATGCACATTTACTTGAAAGTGTATTGTTTTTACCATATGGAGTTGCGGTAGATGAGTTTCAGCAACGCATCTATGACCATCCTGACATGACACCAAGTGAACGTAAAGCGGTATGGAAAGATCTTGAAACCATTTATTTACCTAATCGGGATTATGATGGACATCCCTATTTAGAACAAGGTGGTTTTTGGCAGAGACAAGGTCATATCTATGAAGTGCCGTTTTATTATATTGATTATGCTTTGGCACAAATCTGTGCGCTCCAATTTTGGCAACGATCCTTAGATGACTTCGATGGTGCATGGACGGATTATTTGGCACTGTGTCAATTAGGCGGAAGTAAATCATTTTTAGAGCTTGTTGCAACGGCACACTTGAAGTCACCATTTGAAGATGGGACGGTTGAGTCAATCATGGATTTCGTTAGTGATTGGCTAGTTGAACATAAGATCTTTTGATTATAAGCAATACAAAAGGATGTACAGAATGTCGTTTGACGACTTTCTGTACATCCTTTTTAGGACTCAACCGCGTGGTATAAAGAATATTGATCTTTGCCTTTTTTCTTCGAATCGTATAAAGCGAGATCGGCTTTATGATAAAGTGTATGAATAGTATCTGTCTTTTCCGCTATTGCAATTCCAATACTGATAGATAAATGAATATGATCATTTTCCAAATAGCTGAATGACTCTCTCATTGCTTCAAGCATACTGTTCGCCCGTTCTGTGACTTCATCGATAGTCATGCGTGAAAACAGAACCACAAACTCATCACCGCCGATTCGAGCGGCCAACTGATCTTTTCCGCTTTCTTTATCAATAATTTTTGCGGCTCGGACTAATAATTTATCGCCTTCTCCATGCCCTAAAGAATCATTTACGGATTTGAAATTATCTAAATCAATAATCATGAACTGTAATGGACCTCTTTTTTGATGAAGCCATTTTACTGCGGCATCTTCAAATGCCGCCCTGTTCTTTAATCCTGTCAATACATCATGGAATGCAAGATGAACAGGTTTTGCGATCATTTTAGCAAGAACAATGGACAAGATAATTGTGATGATAGAGATCGCTACCGTTTGGAATAGAAATTGATTACGGTACGAAGTTAGAACTCTTGAAAAAGGTACATCATGATACGCAATTTCGACTACCCTATTAGTAGATAATCCAGGTACTGTATCCGCTTTATATGGTATGTATCTATAGGTTATGAGTTTGCCTTCTTCTTTAACAGTTGTTTCTTTAATTTCAAAGTTTTTATAGGATGCTTCGAAAACCGCTTTTCTGGAAGGATTGATTTTCTCTTCTTTGCCTATCTCTCGCTCCCCTAACAATAAACCTAAATAATTATATACATTCACTGACTTAATCTGTTCGTTTTCACTTTCTAATCTACTCATCGTATCTAAAAAGTTGAATTCCTTAAAGACCAGTTTATCTTCCAAGTAATACCCCAACTCAATTATGTAATTCTTATCCGGCGTTGGCATATAACTGAATTTCTTAAATTCTCCTGTTTCCTGTTGAATATCAAGTGCATCGTGAGAAAATATGCCAAGTTCCCTTCGTTCCGTTAATAAAGAGCTGAATCTCGCGCAACATTCATTAAAATTCAATCCTATATCGGGTGTATAACTGCTTGCAATCACTTCGTTGTTTTTATCAATAATAAAGATATCCATACCGCTTTCTGCTTTCAAAGCTTGAAAATCCCATTTTAAAAAATTAGGTTGTTTTTCGTATTTTTCGAGTAAGCTGTATGAGTATTCTTTCATTTTTTCTGCGCGTTCAATATCTAGTAGATTATATACTTTATCGATTGTGACAAGACTTGTTATGATTTCATCTTCCGCCATTTGAATTTGTATTTCTAAACCCATTTCCACGTTCTTTTTCAGTCGAACATAATCTGCTATGACAATAATCAATGACAAAAGCAACGTGAAAGAAATCAGGATACCCGTTAACTTTATACGAAAATTCTTATCCACTTCATGGCACCCCTTCACGCTTTCATCCAGTAAAACATCTGACAATAGTATAGCATAGATCTAGGCCATTAGAACCGCACAACATGATATTTTTTACTTTACTTACTTTTTTTACTTTAATTATAAAAAAGCAAAAAGCCGTATGGGCTCTTTGCTTTTCATTTCATAACTATAGTAAAAATTACATTAACCCTTTCGCATTACCAGCCGAATCGACATCCATATTGAGCGCTGCTGGTTTTTTTGGTAAACCAGGCATCGTCATAATATCGCCTGTCAAACAAACTAAGAAACCTGCACCAAGTTTCGGCAAAATATTGCGGATGGTGATCGTAAAGTCTATTGGACGTCCTAACTTTTTTGGGTCATCAGAAAACGAGTACTGCGTCTTCGCCATACAGACCGGCAACAGATCCCAGCCATTCTTTTTGATTTCCGCTAAATCTTTCTTTGCCTGATCGGTAAATAAAACGCCTGTGCCACCATATACTTTTTGAACAATCGCTGTGAGTTTTTCTTCTACTGATTGCTCTACTTCATAAATTGGCGCGAAATTATTTGGCTCTTCCATCACTTTTAAGACTTCTTCCGCCAATGCTTCTCCGCCTGCTCCACCGTCTTGCCATACATCCGTTAAAGCCATTTTTACGTCATGGTCCTGACACCACTTCTGGACTATCTGCAATTCACTATCAGAGTCCCCTACAAAATGATTAAGCGCGACGACAGGTTGCACGCCGAACGATAGAATCGTCTCAATATGCTTTTCCAAATTAACTAAACCTTTTTCTACAGCTTGACTATTCTCCGCTTTTAATTCCTGCTTCGCTACTCCGCCATGCATTTTAAGTGCACGAATCGTTGTCACAAGAACGATTGCATCCGGCTGGAATTTACCGATGCGCGCTTTAATATCCATAAACTTTTCTGCACCTAAATCTGATCCAAACCCTGCTTCTGTCACGACATAGTCAGCCAGATTACGCGCTGTATTTGTTGCGATCAACGAGTTACAGCCGTGCGCAATATTTGCAAATGGTCCACCGTGAATTAGAGCGGGTGTGCCTTCGATCGTTTGAACGAGATTTGGTTTGAATGCATCTTTAAGCAGAAGCGTCAACGCACCCTCTACGCCTAAATCACGCACAGTCACAGCTTCTTTTTCATACGTATAGCCAATCACAATTTCGGACAAGCGCTCTTTCAAGTCTTGTAAGCTAGTCGCCAGACAGAATACAGCCATAATTTCGGACGCTACTGTAATATCAAAACCCTCTTCCCGTGGCACGCCTTGTGATGGCCCACCTAACCCAATCGTCACATGACGAAGCGCACGGTCATTCATATCCATGACGCGTTTCCATGTAATGCGGCGAGGATCGATGTGTAACATATTTCCCTGATGCAAATGGTTATCGATCATCGCGCTCAATGCATTATTAACCGTTGTAATGGCATGAAGGTCTCCAGTGAAGTGCAAATTGATGTCTTCCATAGGCAGTACTTGAGAGAAGCCGCCACCCGTCGCTCCACCTTTGACACCCATTACCGGCCCTAACGACGGTTCACGCAATGCAATCATTGTTTTCTTACCTAAACGGGAAAGTGCATCACCAAGACCTACTGTCACTGTCGATTTCCCTTCTCCTGCTGGTGTTGGACTCGTAGCAGTTACAAGTACGACTTTCGCTTGTGAAGTGTTTTTTGGAATGAGGTCTACATTGATCTTCGCTTTGTATTTACCATATCGCTCTAACGCATCCAATGGAATTCCTGCTTTGTCTGCTATGTTTTCAATTGGTTGCATAGTTGCTTTTGATGCGATTTCCAAATCTGTCAGAGTCTTAACTTCTTTCGTCACTACTTCCACTGCCTCTCTATACCGGTTATGTTGTTTATTTCGAAATAGCTAAAACGATTTTACCAAATTGTACACTGTCATCCAGCATAGTAAATGCCTCACTTGTTTTTTCAAGAGGAATCACTGAATCAATAACAGGATGGAGTTGATGCTCTTCAACTAACGCTAACATATCCCGAAATTCTTCCCGACTTCCCATTGTAGTGCCTAGTAACGAATACTGACCATAAAAGAAATCACGTAAGTTCAGTTCGACGGTATCTTCTGTTGTGGCACCAAATACTACGATCCGACCACCTTTTTTAAGAATTTCAAGAGAACGATTGAATGTTGCCCTTCCCACACTCTCAATCACAAGATCCACACGTTCATCTTTTAGTTCTGTAGGCCAATCGCTATTCGTATCGATTGCTATATCCGCACCGATGTTCATTGCGTGATTTCTTTTCTCTTCACTTCTAGACGTCACGATAACACGCGCTCCCATTTTCTTTGCAAATTGAATCATATAGGTCGCGACTCCACTTCCTGCTCCAGGAATAAAGACGGTTTGCCCTTCTTCTATTTGGCCCCTCGTCACTAGTGCCCGATAACCTGTAAGTCCCGCTAGAGCGAGAACTGCAGATTCATTCCATGTGAGATGTGTCGGCTTTTTCTCTAACTGTTCTGAGGATATGCAAATCTTCTCAGCAAATGTACCATGATCCGGCATACCTAGAATATCAAATTCAGCTGGAGGCGCGTCGCTTTCTTCAAACCAGCGAAGGGAAGGATTAATTATGACTTCGTCGCCTACGTTCCAACCAGTTACACCTTCTCCGATTGATTCAATCGTGCCTGCGCCGTCTGACCCTAATACCAGTGGTTCTTTAGCGTCTCCACGTCGTTTGGGTATAGCCGTATCACGTCGATTTAATCCTGCTGTTTTCAATGCGACAATTACTTCACCGTTTCTAGCTGAGGGATCGGCGATATCTGTATAGTGCAGCTCACCATTTTCATGAACGAATGCTTTCAATCAACTCATCCTCCTTAGGTTTATCTACGATTCTATCATAACGTATTTCATTCTATTTTCCTACATTTCATGCTATTTGATTATTCATTATTTTGTATTAGGGGGGGTCCCTGCACAGTAAATAGTAGTTACTTTTTGTTAAGCATTAAAGTCAGGATAGTAAATAGTACTGATCTGGATCTACACTTAAGCCAAGAATAAGTTCAAAGACTACAACAATACCCACTCTACTGTTAGTAAATGGTCTACATCTATTTATGCAGGATTCAATCGGAAGTTAGGGTGACTCAGGGAGTATCAAGCCCTACAGGTGAGACATTCAGAAGGAGCTTTCGACTTGGTGAGCACACCGCACGGCCCATGGAAAGCGTCCCCCAACTGGAGCTTCCATCCCCTCGTACTCTCAAACTTATTCATTATACTTACCCTATTTAGATTTTAAGCTTCAGATTATACAAAAATAACCCTAGAAGTATAATCACTTCTAGGGTTATTTTTATAGTGTGCGTCTTTTATATTTAGCCAGTTCAAGTAATTCTAGTACATCTTTCTTAGGAAGACGGATCGCTAACTCCATTAGTTCTTTCTCAGCCGATCGACGTCCTTTTCCGCTTCGGTACTTCTCTTTATTCACTGCGTCGATTTCTGCATATAGCTCATCAATTTCTGTTGGCCATTTACCAGAGGATTCGACATTCATCGTTTCACGAAGACGATCATAAAGTGATTCTACTGTATTACCTGTCGCTTTGAAATACGGAGTAAATGTTACTTCACCCATAATCAGCTCGTCGGTAGAAACAGAAAAACGCTCGGAAATTTTAGCGATCCATGCAGCAGATGGTGCGTTCTTACCACGCTCCCAATCTTTAATTCGACTAGCTGATGTGCCAATTGCCGCTCCAAATGCCATCATCGATAGTCCTCGACGTTCTCTCAGTGCCTTTAAACGCAATCCAAAATCATCCTTGCTCCATTCGTTCAACGAAATACCCCCTGTATGACCTGTATTGTATTAATTTTATTATCAAAACAGTCTTTTTGTCAATTTATTTATTTATGAAATTTTTACTAGAGTTAAAATTGCGATGAAGCTACTGATACCAATTAATAGCCGCTTCTTTGACGTGCGTAATTTTCTTCATTTTTATCAATATATGCTTGAATAATTTGATCTTCAGTAAAACCGAGCGTATTCGCAAGTGCTCCATAATTCACCCAGATCTCTTTATAATCTTCAAATGTTAATGAATCCAAGAATGTATAAATAGATTGACCCGTTTGAATAAACTGTTGTGTAAGATTTTGCTCTTTAACATCACGTGTTGGCCATTCTTCCAATCCATCAAAGCTTTTTTCAATTCCTAAAGATAATAAGAAATGGATAGAATCCACATACTCTTCTAAAATGACATGGTCTGCTGAAGGACCTTTTGTGCTCCAGAATTTAAAACAACGTGTTTCGTTAGCCAACTCAGAAAGTTCGACGATTAATGCCAAACCTCTTTCAGTAAATGTTTCCTTCGTTTGATGATTTTTTTGAATATATGTATCGAGCGCTCTTTGCATTTCAAATAGTTGATGTAATTTCAATTAAATTCCCTCCACCATTTCGCTATAAAGTGAAACCTTTTCCCTTACTCATCCGTATAGTACAGTACTATATCGTTTGCAGGAGCTGATTTCATGGTTTTATTGATCCGCGTCTTTATTATAGCATTGGTTATTTATTTATTTTATGTCGGCATTCGCTATTTGACAGATGCTAAGCGAAAGCTGGACGAAGCGTATGAAAAAGAACACTATTATTTTTATGATGACTTGAAAAATATCCGTAAAAATTTCTTTATTACGTATAAAGGTGCGATGTTTGAAGGTGAGAAATATCTAGGCACCACAACTGATTCCTTTGATGTAGTTTCCATTTTCATTTGGGTGAAAAATGAAGCGAATTTACAAGGAATGACGAAAGAAGATTTTCTTTTTCTCGAATCTGAAGTTCGGACGAATTATCCTCATGCTGAAATCAACTGGAAGAACCCAATTGAACAATTAATGAAATCTTGATGAAACGGAAATAGCCGAAAAAGCTATTTCCTTTTTTTATATTAAAATGTAATAGCAGTTGGTAATTTTACACCATATACCGCTAGTAACAGCACGATGTCGATCATCATCAGAAGTAGAAACCCAATACGGAAATGGGTCTTTCTTGTTTTGTGATGAAAGAATTGCATACCAAAGTACGCACCCACTCCACCACCAAGCAGTGCCAATAACCATAAATTTCTTTCAGGCACACGTTGCTGTTTCTTTTTAGCTTGTCGTTTATCGTATCCCATTGCCCCAAATGCCCAGAGTGATAGGATGACCATATAAATCAATAGAGTTTGTGCCATTTCAGCCATTCCTCCATACGAAAAAATCCACTTTCATTTCCATATAAGAATGAAAACGAAAGTGGATTTTGGTTCATCTTATTTTGCTACAGATTTTTTTGCTGTCTCTGCAAGTTGTGCAAATGCTGATGCATCTGTCACTGCAAGTTCTGCAAGCATCTTACGGTTAACATCGATGCCAGCTACTTTCAAGCCGTGCATTAATGTGCTGTATGAAATACCATTCACACGAGCAGCCGCGTTGATACGTGTAATCCATAGTCTACGGAAGTCACGTTTTTTGTTACGACGATCACGGTAAGCATAGTTATAAGATTTCATTACCTGTTGGTTTGCTACCTTATAAAGTCTATGTTTTGAACCGAAATAACCTTTTGCTAATTTCAATACTTTTTTATGACGCTTGCGCGTTACTGTTCCACCTTTTACGCGTGGCATAGTGCATTACCTCCTGCTTATCCTATAAGTGTGTGTTCGATCTTACTTCATGTTTGTTAGCATTTCGCGAATACGCTTGTAATCGCCTGAAGAAACTAGTGAAGACTTACGTAAGTGACGCTTAGCCTTCGTAGATTTGTTAGCAAATAGGTGACTTGTGTAAGCACGGCCACGTTTTAATTTACCAGATCCAGTTCTTTTGAAACGTTTCGCGGAACCGCGGTGAGTTTTCATTTTTGGCATGTTCTGTTCCTCCTAAATTGTTCGTGTTACTGTTACTGTTTCTCGGCAAGTGGGGCAAGTATTAAGAACATGCTCCGACCTTCCATTTTGGGTTTAACTTCAACAGTTGCTACTTCTTTGCAAGCTTCTGCAAAGCGATCAAGTACTCGTTGGCCAATTTCTTTATGCGTAATCGCACGACCGCGGAAACGAATCGAAGCTTTCACCTTATCCCCATTTTCAAGGAACTTGATTCCGTTACGAAGTTTCGTTTGGAAATCATGCTCATCAATTGTAGGGCTAAGTCGAACTTCTTTTACGTTGATGATCTTTTGGTTCTTACGTACTTCACGCTCTTTCTTTTGCTGTTCGAACTTGAACTTTCCATGGTCCATAACACGAGCTACTGGGGGCTTCGCTTGTGGAGCAACAAGAACTAAGTCCAGGTTTGCTTGAGCAGCAATTTCTAAAGCTTCATTACGTGTTTTGATACCGAGTTGTTCGCCGTTGTGATCGATTAATCGCAACTCACGTGCTCTGATACCATCATTTACGTACATGTCTTTGCTAATAGTAATCCACCTCCGAATATTGTCTCGTGAATACACGTTTTGGTATATCGGAAATTCCGATTTAAAGTCCCATAGGTCTATCCATTTTACAAAATAAAAAAAGTAGACAAATATGATTTGTCTACCCGCGTAAGTATACTATGCTCGTACGCATAGTTATAAACTTATTGTGCTAACCTGGCAACAACTTCATTGCGTCGATCAGGTGAGAAGCGGGTAGCCTCTTCTTATACCACAAACTGTATTCAGTTAACCTTATTAATAATAACATCTTTAGTATCAAGTGTCAATAACTCTGCAAATCTCATTGTCGGATGCACAGGTTATGTTTGAATTAATTCAACTTTTAAAGTATAGCGTATTATAAATGGGATTGCAACTACTTTTTTTCAGCATTTTTGAAAAGCCGAATGAAAACAGCTTTAAATCCACTTTGACGCATGTTTTTGGCTTCTCCCATGAAACTAGCCAGGAAGATCTTCCTGGCTGTCTCTTTGCTACGCTGACTGTTTGTATGAAGCCTTTAGAAGTGGGAAGACTCGATTTAAAAAACGGATCTACGTTACTTACTTCTTTCTATTAGTCTTTCTTCACGTCTTTTTTAATTAACTCAAGGAACGCGTCGAATGACATGCTTTCAGAATTTTGTTCACCGTATTTACGAACATTGACTTCGCCGGCTTCCATTTCACGATCTCCTAGAACAAGCATATAAGGAACCTTTTGTACTTGTGCTTCACGGATCTTATAACCAATCTTCTCGTCTCGGCTGTCCACATCTACTCGGAACCCAGCCATTATCAGTTTCTCTTTTACGTCCTCTGCATAATCAAAGTGAACGTCAGGTGATACTGGGATAAGTTCTACCTGAATTGGTGCTAACCATGTTGGGAAAGCTCCTTTGTATTCTTCAATTAAGAAGGCAACAAATCGTTCCATTGTTGACACAACGCCTCTATGGATTACGACTGGACGATGTTGCTTGCCGTCTTCTCCGATATACGTGAGGTCGAAGCGCTCAGGTAATAAGAAGTCCAGTTGTGCAGTGGAAAGTGTTTCTTCCATTCCAATCGCTGTTTTTACTTGTACATCCAATTTCGGACCGTAGAATGCTGCCTCGCCTTCTTCTTCTGTATACGGAAGCCCCATCTCATCCATCGCTTCTTTTAACATAGCTTGTGCGCGTTCCCACATTTCATCGTCATCAAAGTATTTCGTTGTATCTTCAGGATCGCGATACGATAGACGGAATGAATAATCTTTAATATTGAAGTCTTTATACACTTCGATGATCAACAAGACGACACGTTTAAACTCTTCTTTAATCTGATCAGGCCGCACGAAGATATGCGCATCGTTCAATGTCATTCCACGTACGCGCTGAAGACCGGAAAGCGCTCCGGACATTTCATAGCGGTGCATAGTGCCGAGTTCTGCCAAACGAAGAGGCAAGTTACGGTACGAATGAATCCCATTTTTGTAAATCATCATGTGATGAGGGCAGTTCATTGGACGTAAAACCAGATCTTCGTTGTCCATGCTCATTGTTGGGAACATGCCATCTTGATAGTGATCCCAGTGACCTGACGTTTTGTAGAGCTCTACACTTCCAAGTACCGGAGTATAGACGTGCTGATAGCCTAGTCTTTCTTCTTTATCCACAATATAACGCTCTACTACGCGTCGAATTGTAGCGCCTTTTGGCAACCAGAGCGGAAGACCTTGTCCGACTTTTTGTGAGTTCGTAAAGAGATTCAGTTCTTTACCGATTTTACGGTGATCTCGTTCTTTCGCTTCTTCGAGCATACGCAAGTGTTCTTTTAGCTCGTCTTTTTTGAAGAAAGCTGTTCCGTAAATACGTTGAAGCATTTTGTTATCAGAGTTCCCTCTCCAATAAGCGCCGGCAATGCTTAACAATTTAAATTCTTTTAGTTTACCTGTAGACGGGACATGGATACCACGGCATAAGTCGAAAAATTCACCTTGTTCATAGATCGACACTTGTTGATCTTCAGGAATCGCTTCAAGAAGTTCCAATTTGTATTCATCGTCAATTTCTTTAAAGCGCTTTTCGGCTTCTGCACGCGATACATCGTGACGAATGATCGGCAAGTTTTCGCCAATGATGCGTTTCATTTCTTTTTCTAATTCTGGTAGATCTTCTGCTGTGATGGGTGTAGGTGAATCGATATCATAATAGAACCCATTTTCGATAGTAGGACCTATTCCAAGTTTCGCATCCGGGAATTTGCGTTTGACGGCTTGTGCTAAAAGGTGAGCCGTACTATGGCGCAGAATTTCCAATGCTTCATCTGAAGTTGGAGTAATGATACTAATATCTCCATCTGCATGGATTGGTGATTTCAAATCGATCAGCTGATCTCCGATTTTCCCTGCCAATGCGCTTTTACGCAATCCAGGACTGATGGAGCCTGCAATTTCTTCTGTAGTAACACCGTCTTCAAATTCTTTTACTGCTCCATCTGGAAATGTTAAATGAATATTTTCTGGCATGTGTATGACTCCCTTTCTTTTTTTGAACGCAAAAAAGCCTCATCCCTAAAGGGACGAGGCTTGAGCTCGTGGTTCCACCCTTCTTCCTTCCATTCGCAAAAACGCGAAAAGACCGAAGCTTTCGATCGGCTAACGGGCCGTTACCGTCATCAGCTACTCAATTTCACTGATGCTGCTCGGAGGTGGTACATTTATCTTCTGCCTACAAGGGTTTCAGCCATGCCCCTGTTCTCTGGAAAGGTGAAAAAATAAATTATTGTCCTCTTCGATGCATTGTAATATGTTATGAATGTTGAACTGTGTAATAGTATAGAAAAGTCTGAGCGTAATTGCAAGTATAATTTAGTAATTCTTTCAACAAAACCATTTTCTAAGAAAGATTAATCTCGCCAGTTCTCCCCGCCCAGTTTGAATGGCTGGCTGACCATGCGGATTCTCTCCATAATTCGTGCAGCTTTAATCGGCTCTTTTTCCCCGCGCTGACTCGTTGTCAGATGATGTTCTAATTCCGTATAATCAAAATTAGATGTGAAGAATACAGGGAGCTTTTCCGCCATACGGTACTGCAAAATCGTGCCTAGCACTTCATCGCGTGTCCACGTTGACATGGTCTCTGCCCCTATATCATCCAGCATCAAGACAGGAGCCCTTTTTACAAACTCTATTTTTTCGTCCAATGTTTGGTTTTGGATAGATTGCTTCATTTCACGCAGAAACTCCGGCACATACACTACAACAGTCTGAATACGTCTAGTTGCCAGTTCATTCGCCAACGCACCTAAAATGAATGATTTTCCAATACCGAAGTTACCGAATAAATAGAAGCCTCTTTCAGGGACTTTACCGGTAGACTCAATTTGATTCAGGAAGTCTTTCGCAGCGCGCATTACAATCACGCGACTATCTTCAGAGAGGAAGTTCACGTCAGACAGGCGCGCTTCCATCACTTCTTTAGGCATGTACATACTGTTCACCATTTTCGAGATGTTTCTACGTTCATCTTCCAATTGCTTAGTTGGACAGACTACGTAATCAATATCAATAAGGCGCTGTGAGATGACTAATTTCGGCTCAAAGCCTTTCATGACATTAATACATCCATCGAGATTCGGACAGCGCTCACATGCGTGAGAAGCCGTTGTGAATTCATATAATTTACCTAGACTGCGGTTGACCACTTCTGTATTGACTTCATCGGAATGATCGCTAATAAATTTTTGTACAGCCGGGTCTTCCATCACTTCCGTTCGAAGCTCGTCGTATTTCTGGGCTAATGAAGGAGCATTCACTACGCGTTTCATCGCATCCCCAATTCGTTCCATGTTATTTCACCTCTGATTCTTGAATCCCCAATTCTTTCAATAACTTCTGGCGTTCTTCTTCCACATTGAAGTCATCAGGCTTTTCGGATTTCTTATTCTTTTTATCGCGCTTGGAAAACCATTCTGGAACTTTTTCTTCCCGGGTCGGCTTTCGACTTCTAGGCGTCGATTGCTTCCCTTCTTTAAGCCATTTCATGTATTGATCATGTTCTTCTCTTGATAATTTCAAGGCTGTTTTAGCATCATTTACTTGTTTATTCGCCCAATGGGAAGCAATGCGTTCCACAAAACTACTAGTGATTTTTCCATCATTACGTAGCATGACATATTGTAGCAAGACATTGACGACACCCACTGGGAATTTATGCAGATTGATTAATCGTTCAGCAAGCTGAATATCTACAAGGAATGGTTCTTTTTTACTTACTTTACGTAACATCTCTTTTGGTGGTGTATGTTCCAAATAAAATAGCAATTCTTCGTCACGACTCATATTTTCTTTAGGCTCTTCGTCGACTACCGGTTGTGTAAACACCGACTGTAATTTTGGTGGTTGCTTTGATGTATTCATCTTATAAAACTCCGCAGCTGCCTTACGAACTCTTTCTTCTGTCAGCTGATGGTTTTCGTCCATTGCAATCATCACGACTTTTTGCATATCAAGCGGACTGAGTGAATACAAGAAAGCTAGCATCGCGATCATTTCTTGAGAAATAGAACGCAGAGAAGCTTTAGGAATCATTTGATCGGATAGTCCGTTATAAAATAAATCAAAATTAAAATTCAATACGTAAAACGGTATGCCAGGAGGCTCACTTTTCCCTTGAAATTGCATACCTGCAGTCAATTCCATCGCCTGATCGCCTCTTGCTGGTTTATAGACATCTAAAAACGTCCGTGATATATCTTGATACTCATCTTTTGCAATAGGTTTCACTAAAAACCGGTCACGCAACTGCCGGTAGGGCTGTTCTCCGATTTTACTGAATAAAAATGTAGACAAAAGCGGATCGTTGAAGAAAGAAGATGCATCGAGCGGCGGTAATAGCTCGTATAGGAAAGACCGCTTATCTATTTCTTGTTTTTTCTTATACGTACGTAATAATCCAATAGCTTCCAATGAAATCCTCGCTTCAAAAATGGATTGAAGTGGGAAAGAAGACATATTCATCAAATAATAGTGGGTATGTTCTTGCGGTTCCTTGCTTTCCGCATCTGTCCAAAGAGTCATAAACAGACTGATCGCCTCGGGACCGATAAGTGGCTGATAAAATAGCGTTAGCATCTGCCGATCATACGCAGAAAAAGGATGTGCTAACTTTACTTCGAAGGAATCGACAGGCTGCAACTCGGTATAAAGCATTTAAACAATCGCCTCCCCTTCTAGATCAACAACTTACTCTTGTTCATCTTTCCTGTTTTGCAATTGTTGCAACTCGTCTATAAAGATGGTGATGTCTTTGTAGTGGCGGTAGACAGACGCAAATCGTACATATGCCACTTCATCCACATCCACTAATCGTTCCATCACCATTTCTCCTACTTGTTCGGAATCTATTTCGACATTTCCTGAGCTTCTTAGTTCTTTTTCGATAGAAGCCACGATATCTTTTAATTGTTCGATCGGTACCGCACGTTTTTCACAAGCACGAATTAATCCTCTCAGCAACTTTTCACTGCTGAATTCTTCTCGCGTCTTATCTTTCTTTACGACAACTAACGGAGAATGCTCTACTTTTTCAAAAGTCGTGAAACGAAAACTACATTTTTCGCATTCACGTCTTCGTCGAATGGAGCGGTTTTCTTCCGCAGGCCGTGAATCTATTACACGTGTACCGTTGTAGTGACAAGCTGGACATAACATAGTTAGTTCCTCCGCATTTCATTAGTACTTTTCATTATAACAGAAACTATCCATACAACAACAAACGGACACAGAAAAGCACTTCATCCCATAAGATGAAGTGCCAATTCGTTCATTAAGAAGTTACTTTGTCCGTTAATGCAGAAGCGACTTTTTTCGCCAATTGCACAACACGTGCTGAATAACCCCATTCATTATCATACCAAGCAAGCACTTTGATTTTACGATCGCCCATGACGATAGTAGAAAGGCCGTCAAGTGTTGCGGATTCTGTTGTCGTATTGAAATCGATCGATACAAGAGGCTCTGTAGTAAAGCGAAGAATGCCTTTCATCGGGCCTTCTGCTGCTTTGCGGAACGCGTTGTTCACTTCTTCAACCGTTACATCTTTTTCTACGTCCACTACCAAGTCCACAAGGGATACATTCGGTGTCGGAATACGCAATGCCAAACCATGAATCTTTCCTTCAAGCTCAGGGAGTACAAGAGACAAAGCTTTTGCAGCACCTGTTGAAGTAGGAATGATGGACTCTCCGCAAGAACGCGCGCGACGCAAATCTTTATGGGGATTGTCCAGGTTCTTCTGATCATTCGTATATGCATGGACAGTTGTCATTAAGCCATTTACAATACCGAATTCATCATTCAATACTTTTGCAACTGGCGCTAAACAATTTGTTGTACAACTAGCATTAGAAATTACACTTTGTTTAGTAACGTCTAATTTGTCGTCATTCACTCCGATCACAACGGTTACGTCTTCATTTTTACCTGGTGCTGTTAAAATTACTTTCTTTGCACCGGATTCCAAATGAAGTGCTGCTTTGTCACGTGAGTTGAATACACCTGTTGATTCTATAACGATATCTACACCAAGTTCTTTCCAAGGTAATTTCGAAGGGTCACGCTCAGAAATTAACTGTACACGTTTGCCGTCGATAATGATCGCGTTTTCTTCCGCTACGATTTCACCATCGAAAACTCCGTGTGTGGAGTCATATTTCAAGAGATGTGCAATCGTTTCAGCTGGATATGTCGCATTGACAGCAACTAGATTCACATCATCTTCTTTAATAATCTGGCGGAATACCATCCGTCCAATACGGCCGAGTCCGTTAATTGCAATTTTTGTAGTCATTAAAGGGATCCTCCTGCATGTATGTTATACTTTATATCTTTAATCGTTCATTAGTATAACACATTTTATCATTATGCCAACACTATTACACAATAAATTTACAAATTAATTCCCTCTATCATTTATCTCGGCACAGCTTGCCAGTTTTCAAGGATTGCATCCAACTGCTTTTCGGTTTCTTCCAATGTATCGTTGTTATAAATAACCGCGTCAGCGCCTTGTTCTTTAATATTCATATCTAACTGGGACGCGATTCTGGCAGCCGCTTCTTGTTCTGTCCATTCATTGCGAGCCATCAGTCTCTGCTTTTGAATTTGCTTCGTGACCGACACGACGACGATCTTCTCCACATACTCCTGAAGTTTACTTTCAAAAAGTAATGGGATGTCCATAATGACGGTTTGATAGCCTTGTGTAACGTAGTCTTCTCTCTGACTGATCATTCGTCCTCTAATTGCAGGATGCATCAATTCATTTAACTGTCGCCGTTTCACTTCATCGCCAAAAATAATGGCGCCAAGCTGTTCGCGATTTAGTGTACCATCTTCACGTACTACTTCTTCACCGAATGTCTGTTGGATTTTATCAAGTAATGGGCTGCCTGGCTCAACAACTTCCCTCGCGATTACATCCGCATCGACAATAGGGTAACCTTTTTCACGCAACATGTTGGCTACCGTACTTTTCCCGCTTGCAATACTTCCCGTCAATCCGATAATCATGTGCACCACTCCTTATTTTTGGCATGCTGGACAATAGACAGATGTTCTGCCTGCAATCTGCTTACTTTTAGTCGGTGTATCGCATGCTACACATGTTTTTTTACCGTACATATGCAGTCGATCCTGCATCGTTCCCGCGTTGCCGTTCACTGAACGATAATCAGATATTGTACTGCCCCCTGCGTCGATACTTTCTTGCAAAACACGTACAATCTCTTCAAACAATAAAATTTTACGCTTCTTGCTAATTCGTTCTGCTGTACGACCCGGATGGATTTTCATATGAAACAGTGCTTCTGTAGCGTAAATATTGCCGCATCCTGAAATGACTTTCCCATCCATGATCACTTCTTTGATAGGTTTTCTTTTATACTTCGGAGTTTCTGCCATCGATAAAAAATGGTCTAGCGCTTCATCGGAAAAAGGTTCGGGTGCCATTTCTAATAAAGGGGGAAAATCTTCTTCCGCCTGTAGTAGACGCATTTCGCCGAATCTTCGTATATCCGAGTAGACGAGTAATCCGCCATCTTCCATTTCTAAAAAGACATGTGCATGTTTCCGAAACTTCTCTTCTGTAATTTCATCAGGAGAGTTTACGACAAACCATGCACCCGTCATGCCAAGATGGCTGACGAGTAAGTATGGTTCATTTCCTTTCAATAGATGAAAATAAATATATTTACTGCGACGTACAATTTTCTCGATTTGCATGTGCTCCATACCGTGAAGAAAGTCGTCCACAGATTTTCCTTTAATAATCGTTTCTTTTCCAGCAGTTTTAGAAATGACCACGGTATCCGATACAGAAAGTCGTTTAACCGTCCGCCCTTCCACGAGCGGTGCAAGATCGCGCACCACTCCTTCTACTTCCGGTAATTCTGGCATATATATCACTCACTTTGTTTCGTACCAAGACTTGCCATAATTCCAATCGACTTTCAACGGAACGTCGAGTTGAATCGTTTGTTCCATGACTTCCGGCACGATTTCTTTTAATTTCTCCAGCTCTTCCATTGGCGCTTCAAAGATCAATTCATCATGCACTTGTAGTAACATACGCGCTTGCATATTTTCTTTTTCAAGTCTGGTATCCATATCGATCATCGCTTGTTTAATGATGTCTGCCGCCGTTCCTTGAATCGGTGTATTCATCGCTGTACGCTCCGCGAAACCTCGCAAGTTGAAATTCGAACTCGTGATATCCGGCAAATAACGTCTACGTTTTAATAGTGTCGTGACATAGCCTTTTAACTTGGCATCCGTAATACTGTCATCCATATACTGTTTGACGCCTGGGAAGCTTGCTAAATACGTATCGATGAATGTCGCTGCTTCTTTCCGGTTAATATTTAAACTCTGTGATAATCCATAATCACTGATGCCGTAGACGATACCAAAGTTGACAGCTTTTGCTGCGCGTCGCATATTGCTATCAACGTCCTCTTCCTTGACACCAAACACGTCCATTGCCGTTTTCGTATGAATGTCCGCACCTTGGCGGAATGCTTCAATTAATTTTTCATCTTGCGAAATATGTGCAAGTACACGCAACTCAATCTGTGAATAGTCGGCCGCAAACATAATCCATTCTGTTTCAGATGGAACGAAAGCTGCGCGTATTTTGCGCCCTTCTTCCAACCGAATCGGGATATTTTGCAAGTTCGGATTGATCGAGCTCAATCTCCCTGTCTGTGTTAAAGCCTGCTGGAATCTCGTGTGAATCTTTCCATCTTCATGAATTTCTTTTGTCAGCCCTTCAATATAGGTTGAGTTTAATTTACCGAGCTGTCTGTATAGTAAAATATGTTGAATGATTTCATGTTCGCTTTCGAGCTTCTCTAGCACATCCGCAGCTGTCGAGTAGCCCGTCTTCGTTTTCTTGATAGGCGTCAAACCGATTTTTTCAAATAAAATGACACCAAGCTGTTTAGGCGAATTAATATTGAATTTCTCGCCAGCCATTTCATAAATCGTCTTCTCAATTATCGCAAGACGTTCCGATAATTGCTCACCAATCGTTCTCAACACACCTACGTCCGTTTTCACACCCGTTACTTCCATTTTCCCAAGTATCTTCGCTAACGGTAATTCCAGGTCATGGAATAAATCTTGCTGTTCATTGTCCGCTAATTGTTTTGTGACGACTGGATACAACTCCCACACCGCATGCGCTTTTCTCGCAGTATGGTTGGCAAGTTGTTCCAATTGCGGCACCGTTCGTTTAGCCCCTTTACCGTAGACCACTTCATCACTTTCTACACCATGATAGCCGAATGACCGTGCAATTTCAGAGACTTCATTTGTCGAGAAGGAAGGATTGACGATGTACGCCGCTAGCATGAGATCGAATTCCGCACCGTTTAGTTCCATGCCAAGTCGTGCAATCGCTGCATACGCTGATTTAGAATCCGAAACATATTTACGTGTTGTCTGGTCTGCCATCCAGTTTCTAAAGAGATCAGATGAAGTCGCTAATTCAGTAGAAATGAAATACGTATCGGTGTCATTCGATAAACCAATACCTAAAATATCTTGAGATAAATAATTATCCCCATCGATCTCGACGTGCAAAGACATCGTGTCCGTCAGCATTTCTGAAGTAATTTCTTCCACGGTATGAACATTGATTTCTTCAAGTGGTTGAACCTCGACCAATACATCCATCTTTTCAAGCAATGATTTAAATTGTAATTCTTTATATAGTTGTATAACTTCTTCTTCATTTCGTCCGATAAAATCCATATCATCCAATGACACCGTAATCGGTGCGTGAACTTCAATCGTCGCGAGTTCTTTACTCATGAATGCTTGGTCTTTATTATTCACGAGGTTCTCTTTCATTTTCTTGGCGGTGATTTGCTCTATCGATTCATAGACATTTTCTACAGAGCCGTATTCCTTCAACAATTTGATGGCAGTTTTTTCGCCAATCCCAGGTACGCCTGGAATATTATCGGACGCATCGCCCATCAAACCTTTCATGTCGATGATCTGCAATGGTGCAAGTCCATATTTTTCCTCGATATGCGCGGGTGTGTATTTTTCAAGATCGGTGATGCCTTTTCTTGTTATACATACCGTCGTCTGATCATTCGCCAGTTGCGTTAAATCTTTATCTCCTGAAATGATAACGACTTCCGCTTCTGCATCACTGCACTCTCTGCTTAATGTTCCGATAATGTCATCCGCTTCATATAAATCAAGTTCATACTGCGTGATGCCGAAAGCTTCAATTAGTTTACGAATATACGGGAACTGTTCCGAAAGCTCGGGTGGTGTTTTTTGACGTCCACCTTTGTATTCTGTATACGTACTATGACGGAATGTGGTTTTACCTGCATCCCATGCTACGATTACGTGCGTTGGTTTTTCATTCGCTAAGATGGTCTCTAACATCATCGTAAAGCCGTATACCGCGTTGGTATGCACACCTTTTTCATTCGTTAATAAAGGTAAAGCAAAAAATGCACGATAGGCTAAGCTATTTCCATCCAATAAGACGACTTTCTTTTTCGTCAAAATCCATCCCACTCCTTCATGTTCGTCACTATAAAAAAACGTCATTTTCATCTAGTTTACCACGTTTGGCAACTCGAATGAAAATGACGCACTTATAATTACTCGATATTGCCGGTTAATAGCTTGGCATATGGAGAATCTGCTGGAAGGATGATCATCGTTTCATCATTCACGACTTTCGTATAGGACTGAAGTGTTCTATACAGTTTGTAGAATTCAGGATCTTTTGCATATGCATCGTTGTATATTTTTGCAGCTTCGGCTTCACCTTGCGCAGTGACGATCGCTGCTTCTTTTTTCGCTTTTGCTAACATTTCCTGAACTTCACGATCTGTTTCCGCTTCAATCTTCTGCTTCGCTGCATCACCCTCTGAAAGATACGATTGTGCAGTCGAATCACGCTCTGAAATCATTCGTGTGTAAATAGATTGTTCGTTTTCTTCAGGTAAATCAATACGTTTCATCCGGACATCTACCACTTTGATACCATAATTCCCATCGTCCAAAAACTTATTGACTTTGGCCGTCACATCATCATTCAAGCTTCCGCGAGAAGAATCTTCATCATTGACAACATTGACGTAATCGAGACGTCCCATTTCATTACGGACTACAGAATAAATGAATTCTTCCATTCTAGCTTCCGCATTGACAATATTACGCGCGTTGGAAATCATTTTGGCGGGATCTGTAATATGCCATATTGCATAGTTATCAATGATGATCCGTTTCTTGTCTTTTGTATTGATTTCCGCTTCTGACACGTTAGACGTCATTCGATTTTTCGGCAACGTACTGACACTTTGAATGAATGGTATTTTCATATTCATTCCAGGCTTTTCGATAATTCGTGTAATCTCACCGAACTGACGGACGACTCGGTACTCATTTTCTTTGACGATAAATAAGTTGGATAACAGAATGACAAGAATCGCAAAAACTACTGTTAGCGAGATAATGAGTTTTGTGTACTTTTTCATATCTAACGCTTTTTTCGGTCGCATCTGCGTCACTTTAGGATCTGATTCCGGTGCCGATTTCTGTGCAGTTCTTTTTTGATCGGTTTCCCCCATCTTCTTGAGGGCCTCTTCTATCTTCTTGAAAGGGTTTTGTTCGTTACTCATGAAGCTTTCCCTCCTTTTTCAGCTGACTTATCCTTTTCTTCCGTTACTGGCGGCTGATCTTTTTGCAGCTGTTGGAGCGGTAAATACTTCATCGTTTCTCCGCTGTCGTTCATGATATAAAGATTTGCTTTAGGTAACACTTGCTCTAGTGTCTCAATGATCAAGCGCTCGCGAGTGATATCTTTACTTTTTGCATATTCATTATACAAATCACTGAATACTGCTACGTCACCACGCGCTTGTTCGATACGTGCCGTCTTTTTTCCTTGCGCTTGGGATTTGATTGCGTCACGTTCACCAATCGCTTCTTTCGTCCTTTGGTTTTCGTACTTTTTCGCTTCGTTAATTTTCGTGTTTTTCGTTTCACGCGCATCTGTTACAGCAGTAAATGCTGCACGGACTTCTGCGTTTGGTAATTCCACGTCTTGCAACTTCACACCTTGTACTGCTATACCAATATCATATTTTTCTACTAAACTAGTTAATAGTTCACGGGTCTTTGCTTCGATTTCCGCTTTTCCATCCGTTAGTGCCGCATCGATTGTGGAACTACCGATGACTGAACGAATAGAGGCAGATGCCGCATCCCTCAAGATTTCAATAGGGTCTTCTGCATTGAATAGATACTTCTTCGGATCCACAATCCGCCACTGCACTGTCAGATCGGTCAGAACGATGTATTCATCCCCTGTAATCATCTTCGTTTCCTTATCCACGATTTCACCTGACTTGTCTTGCTTGTAACCGAAATGAATACTGTATGTTTCCTTTGATACGATTTCTGTCTTCTGAATCGGCCAAGGTAATTTAAAATGTAGACCTGATTCCGTCACAGGTGCGCCAGCTTGACCGAATGAAATGACAACAGCTTGTTCAGATTCGTCTACTGTGTACCACGTAGTAAAGACGATCAATAAAAGTAATAAGCCGGTGATAAACAAACCTAGAGTCACCAGAATTCTTTTTGTGCTCATTTCTGTTCCCCCTTTTCTATGTATGACTACTGTACGGAACAGTAGTCGAGTAAGTTTCATTTTTCTATACTACATTTGTTCATCGGTAGGTAGTTGAACACGGAAAACAGTGCCGACACCCACTTCACTGTCCACTGTGACAGTCCCTTGATGCGCTTCAGCGATGTGTTTCACAATCGCAAGACCAAGTCCTGTACCACCTGATTCCCTGCTTCTCGCACGATCTACGCGGTAAAAACGTTCAAATAGACGCGGCAGTTCTGAAGGCATGATGCCAATCCCTTGATCGCGGACTGTGATTAACACATTTTCTTCTATTTCTTCTACAGAAACTGTTACAATCGTTTTCTCTTGCGAGTAAGCGATGGCATTATTCAATAAGTTCACCATGACTTGCACTAAACGATCATGATCTGCAGGGATGATTAATTGGTCTGGCATATGCAAATCAATTCGCATATCTTTTTCCTGCACTTTTGCTTGAACGATTTTGACGGATTGCTCCACTACTTCTACCACATCAACAGGGGTTCGTGTAATTTCAAAACTGCCACGCTCCATGCTGGACAATCGCAATAAATCTTCAATCAATAATTGCAGACGATTACTTTCTTTATACATAATCTCTAGGAAATCTCGCTTCATCACAGGATCTTCCACTACACCGTCAAGCAACATTTCTGAAAAACCTTTAATCGACGTAACAGGTGTTTTTAATTCATGGGACACATTCGCCACGAAATCTTTACGTACTTGCTCTAGACGAACCAGCTCTGTCACGTCATGCATGATAATAACGATTCCAAGCCAGTTACCATTTTCACCGATGACAGGTGCTCCGTATACTTCTAAATAACAAACGCCTTCTTTAAGTAAAACTTTGGATTGAAATGAACGTACTTCCTCCGTTAAAAATATCGTTTCTATTTCTCTTTCAATATCTGATGGCAAACCAATATCTTTAAATGTTTTTCCCATTAACTCTTCACCATTGCGATGGAATGTTTCTTCAAACACACGGTTGACTAAGTTGACTGCCCCTTGTCTACCAAACATCAATAGACTGCTACCAATGCTACTGACTAATGTATTTAAACGCTCTTGTTCCATTGCGCGTAGTGCAGCGTTTCCTTGTAATTTCTGCGCGACTTCATTGATGGAACTCATCAGTTGGTGATTGGTCGCAGTGTCTTCATTATGCGCTCGTACCAAATAATTGCCTTGCGCTAATTGATGGATAACACCTGTAAAGTGATCAATTGGCCGGACATATTGCTGAAGGATTTTTGCCATAACAAACATCGTAATAACAAATACTAAAACGAGTGTAAACAGTAAGTAGACCCAATAGGTTTGTTGTATAGTCGCGTCCACATTTTCTCCAAACAAATGAAAAAATTGTCCTAAGATAATTCCTAGCACAATTAATAAAATGGATAAAATGATGGCTGATGCAGTTAAAATTCTTGTGTAATAATACTTCATCTAGTTTTGCTCCCCGAACTTGTAACCGACGCCTCTCATCGTTTTAATATAGCGCGGTTTCCTCGTATTTTCTTCGATTTTATCGCGCAGATGGCTAACATGTACATCCACAATTCTAGAATCTCCCGCAAACTCGTAATTCCAGACCGCTTGTAACAACTGATCTCGAGAGAACACCCGATTCGGATGCTTCATGAAATAAACAAGCAACTCAAATTCTTTCGGTGTGAATTCTAGCGGCTTTTCATCCAAATACACTTCCAAGCGTTCCGGATACACTGTCAGCTGCCCTGCAACCAATTTCTTTTCCTTCATAGGATTGCGCTCACCTGTACGCCTAAGAACTGCACGAACTCTTGCCGCCACTTCACGAGGACTAAAAGGCTTGGTCATATAATCATCGGCACCCATTTCTAGCCCTACGATTTTATCCATCTCTTCTCCTTTAGCAGTCAACATGATGATCGGCGTTTCAATATTCTCTTTTCTCAGCATACGGCAAACTTCTATTCCGTCTATTTTAGGCAACATTAAATCTAGAAGAATCAAATCAGGGTGTTCATCTAATACTTTTTCCACGGCTTCTTCTCCATCATTCGCGAGTACGGTTATATAACCCGCTTGTTGCAATGTGAATTCAAGTAGTTTTTGTATTGACTGTTCATCTTCCACAATCAAAATCTTTTGCTGTTTAATTCCCATCCGCGGATTCCTTTGTTTGCATGAGTTTGGCAGGAAGCTTTTGTGGAGCGATGACCACTACTTCTCCACTCATAATTCGCTCGCCTTCTTGATCGGTTGCATCTACTTGGATGGTTACTTGGTTTGACTGCACTTCAAGTTTTGTAACTTCCAGAACGAATTCAACTATCGAGTAATGATAGACCGGTTTAGGAAAATGTAGTTGTTGATTGATTATATGTGCTCCTGGTCCCGGCATATGTTTCGAAATGGCGGCTGTCACGATACCCGTCAACATAATGGGTGGAACGATCGGCTGTCCGTATATCGTCTCCGCTGCATAATCATGTTGTAAATATAACGGATTGGCATCGTTCGTCAATCCTAGGTATAGCATCAAATCTTTATCTTCTATTTTCTCGGTCAAGTGTAACCTCTCGCCTATTTCTAACTCTGTTATATCTTTCCCTATCAATTTCCGTCTACTTTTCAACAAACAAACCCCTCCTATATTTCTAAAGTCATCCATAAAAAAGCTGAAAATTACTTCAATAATTAAATTATAACAATCCACCCATGAAAAATCGAGTTAACAAGAAAAAAGATCGGACCGCTAGATAGCTGTCCGATCTTCCACCTATAATTTTACGCTAGAACACTCATGACTGTACGTACAGAATCAGCGGACTTTTGAAGCGCCATTTTCTCATCGTCAGTTAATTCAAGTTCTATGATCTTTTCAATACCGTCCGCGCCTAACACCGTAGGAACACCTAAATAAATACCATTCATTCCGTATTCGCCTTCTAGAAATGCAATAGATGGTAATACACGTTTTTGGTCTTTCAAAATCGCTTCTGTCATTTCCACCAATGCAGCAGCCGGCGCATAATATGCGGAACCATTGCCTAATAGATTGACGATTTCAGCGCCACCTTTACGTGTACGTTCTACAATTTCTTCCAGACGACCTGTAGAGATCAAGTTTTCTAGAGGTACACCGCCAGCAGTCGAATAACGAACTAGAGGCACCATATCGTCTCCATGGCCACCTAAAACGAATCCGGTTACATCTTTAACTGATAGATTCAATTCTTGTGCGACAAACGTCCGGAAACGAGCTGTATCCAGTACACCCGATTGACCGATTACACGTTCTTTAGGGAATCCGGATGCTTTGTATACAGTATACGTCATGGCATCCACTGGATTCGTTAGAACGATAATCTTCGTATCAGGAGAATACTTTACAATTTCAGCTGTTACTGATTTCATGACTTTTTGATTTGTCTGTACTAAGTCGTCACGGCTCATTCCAGGTTTACGCGCAATACCCGCAGTAATGACCACTACATCCGAATCTTTTGTATCCTCGTAATTAGATGTACCGATGATGTTGGCATCAAACCCTTGAACCGGACCAGCTTCCAACATGTCCAATGCTTTGCCTTTCGTTGGATTTTCCATTGCTGGAATATCCACGATGACGACATCACATAATTCTTTTTGAGCTAAAAGGAATGCAGTTGTTGCTCCAGTAAAACCAGATCCGATAACCGATACTTTTTTACGCTTCAATGACATGTAAAACTCTCCTTTTTCAGAACAAGATAGTAGAAAGAGGGGGATTCTCATCCCCCTCTTTTGTCATGCTTATAGGTTTTTGATTAGTGCGTCAGCAAATCCAGAAGTGCTTACTTCTTCTGCATTGTCCATTAGACGTGCGAAGTCGTATGTCACTACTTTAGATGCGATAGACTTTTCGATAGAAGCAGTGATTAGATCAGCCGCCTCGTTCCAACCAATATGTTGAAGCATCATAACACCTGAAAGCAATACAGATGAAGGGTTAACTTTATCCAATCCTGCATATTTCGGTGCTGTACCATGAGTTGCTTCAAAGATCGCATGTCCAGACTCGTAGTTAATGTTCGCTCCTGGTGCGATTCCGATTCCGCCTACTTGTGCAGCAAGCGCGTCAGAAACGTAGTCACCGTTCAAGTTCATTGTAGCTACTACGTCAAACTCTTTTGGACGTGTTAGGATTTGTTGCAAGAAGATATCAGCAATTGCATCTTTTACGATGATTTTGCCTGCAGCTTCTGCATCAGATTGTGCTTTATTAGCAGCATCTGTTCCGTCAGCGTCTTTAATACGGTCATATTCTCTCCATGTGAATACTTTGTCGCCGAATTCTTCTTCAGCCAACTCGTATGCCCAGTTCGCGAATGCGCCTTCTGTGAACTTCATGATGTTTCCTTTGTGTACAATCGTCAAAGATTTACGACCTTCTTCAATCGTATAGTTCAATGCTGAACGAACAAGACGCTTTGTACCTTCTTCAGAAATTGGTTTGATACCAAGTCCGGAAGTTTCAGGGAAACGAATATTTTTAACACCTAACTCGGTTTGAAGGAAGTTAATTAATTTTTTCACTTCGTCAGAACCTTCTTGGTACTCAATACCTGCATAGATGTCCTCTGTGTTTTCACGGAAAATAACCATGTCACAATCCTCAGGACGTTTCACGGGTGATGGTACTCCTTGGAAATAACGAACCGGACGCAAGCAAGTGTATAGATCAAGTTCTTGACGTAGTGCTACGTTCAATGAACGGAATCCTCCACCGATTGGTGTAGTAAGTGGTCCTTTAATCGCAATTAGATATTCTTTAATTGTGTCAAGAGTTTCTTTTGGAAGCCAGTCACCAGTTTCGTTGAATGCCTTTTCTCCTGCAAGAACTTCTAACCAATTAATCTTCTTTTTTCCGTCATAAGCTTTTTCAACAGCTGCTTCGATAACACGTGAAGCTGCATGCCAAATATCCGGACCTGTGCCGTCACCTATAATGAAAGGAATCGTTGCGTGATCTGGGACGTTTAAAACACCGTTAGTTACTGTAATCTTTCCTTCGTTAGCCATTATTGATATCCTCCTGAGTTCAAAATCAGTGGGCCGGTATACGAGATACCGCCCCACGAATTTACTATTTTTTATCGTTCATTGATTGGAACATACTTTTGCATGCCTGGTCCAACGTACTCTGCACGTGGGCGGATCAAGCGGTTGTTTTCGTATTGCTCCAGGATATGTGCAATCCATCCTGAAAAACGAGAAACAGCAAAAATAGGTGTGAAAATATCATGATCGATGTCTAATGAATGATATACCGAAGCCGAGTAGAAATCAACATTTGGAGGCAATTTCTTTTCTCCAGTGACAATTGCTTCGATTTTTTCTGACATATTGTACCACTTTTCCTCACCGCGAAGAGTAGTCAATCGCTTAGACATTTCACGTAAATGCTTCGCACGTGGATCACCTTGGCGGTATACACGGTGTCCGAAGCCCATGATTTTTTCTTTGTTAGCTAGCTTTTCACGAATATATGGCTCGACCTTATCTTCATCGCCGATTTCCATTAGCATATTCATAACCGCTTCGTTTGCACCGCCATGTAATGGACCTTTAAGAGCCCCGATTGCAGCAGTAACGCCGGAATACATATCAGATAGAGTAGCTACACATACGCGCGCTGTGAACGTTGATGCGTTCAGTTCGTGGTCTGCATGTAGTACAAGTGCTTTATTGAATGCTTCTTCAGCGATATCAGCAGGCTCTTCCCCAGAAAGCATGTAAAGGAAGTTTGCCGCATAGCTTAAACCTTTTTTAGGTGCTACTGGCTCTTGTCCTTTTCTGATACGTGCGAATGCAGTAACTACCGTTGCAACTTTAGCCTGAAGCTTAACTGCTTTACTGTAGTTTTCTTCTGGTGACATATCTTCCGCTTTTTCATCGTATAATCCTAGAAGTGAGACGGCTGTACGAAGTGCTGCCATTGGATGCACTTTGTCGATTGGATACGTTTTGAAGTGATCTAGAACCCCTTGTGGAACTTCTGCGTTATCTTCTAACTGCTGTTTCAATTCAGCTAGTTCCTTTTCGTTTGGCAAACGTTTGTGCCAAAGTAAATAAACTACTTCTTCAAAACTAGCATTTTCTGCTAAATCATCAATGCCATATCCTACGTATGTAAGAGTGTCATCGATAATGGAACTGATTTGAGTTTGTGCTGCCACGATACCTTCCAAACCTTTTGTTGCTGTCATGATATTCGCTCCTTCTTCCCAGTTTGGTCATCTCCTGAAGCGGAGTGCAGAACGATGACCATCTGCTAAATTATATTTTTATCTAAAACGCTTACAAAGACCATTATAAGCAACTTTAACGGTTTTGTGAATGGTTAAGATGTTTTTTATTTATTATTACCCGAAAGGAATGGACAAATCCGCATGATTTCCGTCGACTCCAAGCGTTTCCAAACCTATGTCCGTCAATGGTTACCGGCTGTATTAATCGTCATTTCTCTCATCGTGATTCCACCCGTAGGATTTGCGATAGTTTTCGCTTTCTTCACTGCTCCGCTCATGAATTCTTTAATTGCCCTTACAAAACTGCCGGCTTTTTTAGCTGCTTTACTCATAATGGGGGTGCTTGCCTCTTTAGTATACACCTTCCTATTCCTATCAATCAATGGATTGATTTCTGTCATTTGGACGATGGAAGATCAATTAGGGGTAATTATCGAAATGATGGATAGTCAAGGATGGAACCTACACGCGGCGGCAGAACAATTTATCCAATTAAGTCATGAAGCGATGGAAGGAATCATTAGTTTACTACAAAGAATGTTCCAGCAGATTTTTAGTACTTTTTTATTTATTATCGCGTACTTCTTCGCATTACGAGAAAGTGCTACCAATCGTTTTTGGTTTTTAGTGTACTTTCCTAAAAACTTCAGACAGGTAGCACGTAGGATTTTCGATAGGTCAAGCCGTTTGATGGGACATTTCTTTTCCGTTCAGATCCGATTATTTTTCATGACGTTTATTCTAATGGCCGCCGGTTTTTGGCTGTTGGATTTCGAGTCCTTCTTAACTAAAGCATTTCTGATTTCATTGGTCGATAGCATTCCATTCCTAGGGATCGGTCTGGTGTTTTTACCGATGATTGCCTTTTCCTTCTATATTGATGACATGCATTCGGCTATTGGCTTATTAGTTCTATACATCATTTTATTAGTGTGTAGGCAAATGATTGAATCCATTCTTTGGGCACATGCATTTAAATTACGCACTGTCCATTCATTTGTCATTACCGCTTGTGCTGTTTATTTATTCGGATTATACGGCATCATGTTTTTACCATTCTTCTTATTTATCGCGTTGAAAGTTAAAGAACATCCTACATTTACATAACACGGATTTGACCGTTGCGTATTTTATTGTAGATCCACTTGACGATAAATGGGTACAGTATTTTGCGCGGGCCACTGAACAATAATACGAATCCAATAATGTCCGTAATAAAACCAGGTATTAGCAATAATAAACCACCTAGTAAAATACACACACTGTCTACTAATGCTTTACCTGGAGTTTCTCTATTGGCCATACGGACTTGTAAATCGCGCCATGCACGAAGCCCTTGTTTCTTCGCTAGATAAGCGCCACCAACTCCCGTTACGACAATAATCAAAATCGTAGGCAGGATACCGAGTGTTTTGCCTGAAACCATTAATAAAGCCAGCTCAGTTGTCGGTACAATAATAAATAATGCTACTAACCATTTCATATAGTGACCTCCAAAAAAGACCGCTTTCTCTTAACGAGAAGCGGTCTGTATATTTTTACAATACTTTTGCGTGACCGTTGTAGATGACGCCACTCGCTGCGTCCATTGTGATGTCACTGCCATTTTTAATAACAGATGTAATATTTTCCACACCTACGATAACAGGTATACCAAGACTCAAACCAACTACCGCGGCATGACTAGTCAAACCGCCCGTTTCTGTAATGATACCTGCGCATCGTTCGAGCGCCGCAAACATATCACGGTCTGTAGAATGTGTAACCATGATGTCGCCTTCTTTAATTTGTGTCAATGCTTCTTGTGAATTCTTGATGATTTTCGCTTTACCGAAAGCAACGTTTTTGCCGATGCCTTGTCCTCGACCGATTAAATCACCGATCACATGTAATTTCATCAAGTTCGTTGTACCCGCTTCACCAACCGGAACCCCCGCTGTGATTATGACTACATCCCCATGCGTTACATATTGGTTTTTCACACTCTCTTCGACTGATTCCTGAAGGATCCCGTCAATGTCGAGCGCTTTCTTTCCAATGATTGGATACACTCCCCAAACTAGTGTTAGTTTATTGGAAATAACTTCAGAACGTGTAACCGCAATAATGGGAACACCTGGACGGTATTTCGCGATCATCGTCGCGGTATGACCACTTTCAGTTGGTGCTAAAATCGCTTTTACATTCAAGTTTAGTGCTGTATAAGCCGCTGCTTGTCCAATTGCCTCTGTCAGATTCCCTTCTTTTTCTCTCGTTCTTGTGGAAACGACAGAATGGAAGTCCATAGATTCTTCAGTAGATAAAGCAATTTTGCACATTACTTTTACAGATTCGACCGGATATAATCCAGCCGCCGTTTCACCCGAAAGCATGATAGCATCCGACCCGTCTAAAATAGCATTGGCTACATCGCTTGCCTCCGCACGTGTAGGACGTGGGTTTCTTTGCATAGAATCCAACATTTGAGTGGCTGTAATAACCGGCTTACCATATTGGTTGCATTTACGAATCATCATTTTTTGTACTAAAGGAACTTCTTCAGCTGGAATTTCTACTCCTAGATCTCCACGAGCAACCATCAGACCATCAGATAATTGCAGGATTGCATCGAGGTTGTCGACACCTTCCTGGTTTTCAATCTTCGGTACGATATGGATATGTCCACCATTATTATTTTCAAGTAGTTCACGGATTTGAATGACGTCAGATGCACGACGTACAAACGAAGCCGCGATAAAATCGACGCCTTGTTCAATACCGAACAAGATATCTTCTTTGTCTTTATCCGTAATTCCCGGTAATTGAACGGAAACATTCGGAACGTTGACGCCTTTATTATCTTTTAAAGGACCGGCGTTGATCACTTTTGTGTGGATCAAACCTTTTTCCGTATCTTTGCCTGTTACTTCAAGTTCAATTAACCCATCATCTAAAAGGACAAACGAACCACGGTCGACATCATGAATTAACTTTTCGTACGTAACAGAAAATGTTTCAGCAGTACCGAGTACTTCTTGCATCGAAATGTCTACTGCTTGTCCACGTACCAATTCGATTTGACCATCTTTCATTTTATGCGTCCGAATTTCAGGACCTTTAGTATCAAGTAAAATTCCTACTACTTTTTCTTTTTCAGCTGCCGCTTTGCGGATTCTTTCGATACGTACTTTATGCTCTTCTTGGGTGCCATGGGAGAAGTTCAGGCGTGCTACGTTCATCCCTGCGTCAATCAGCTTTAAAAGTCCATCATATGATTCACTTGCCGGGCCGATTGTACACACAATTTTTGTCTTTCTCACTACTTATCGCTCCTCTGCGTCATGTCGACTCTGACTAATTAGATAGATAATGTTTCTGCCAAATCCACTAATGACAAGTCCAACTTTTCTCGTTTAATAAAGACTTCTTCTAAATTATAGTCTACCACTTTATGATTTCTCATACCAACAGCAGAACTTTTCTTTCCTGACAATAATATTTCAACAGCTCTTGCGCCGTATTGACTGGCTATTACTCGATCACGTGCCGATGGCGAGCCACCACGTTGTATATGTCCTAAAATGGATACACGAGTTTCGACGCCCGCTTCTTTTTTCAAGATTTCTGCCAGTTGCGTAGCGGACATCATACCTTCAGCTAGTACGATAATACTGTGTTTTTTACCGCGATCTGTACTGTTCTTGAGGCGATTAACAATCGAGTGTACGTCAAATGGCTTCTCAGGTAGGATAATCGATTCTGCCCCTCCACCAAGACCTGCCCATAATGCTAAATCACCTGCGTCACGGCCCATTACTTCAATAATAAAAGAACGTTCATGCGATGTGGCAGTGTCTCGGATTTTATCGATTGCTTCGACTACAGTATTCAATGCCGTATCAAACCCGATCGTGAATTCTGTACCGGTAATATCGTTATCAATTGTAGCAGGTACACACGCGCAAGGAACACCCAATTTAACGAGTTCATTGGCTCCCTTGAATGACCCATCTCCACCAATGACAACTAATCCTTCTATCGCGTGAAGCTTGATTTGCTCCAACGCTTTGGCACGACCTTCTTCCGTCATGAACTCCGGACATCTTGCAGATCGCAATATCGTTCCGCCACGCTGAATGATATCTCCGACTGAACCCAGTTGAAATTGTTCGATTTTACCGTCAATCAACCCTTGATAGCCATTGAACACACCGGAAACTTCTACTCCTTCAAAAAGGGCTTTCCTGACCACGGAACGAATTGCCGCATTCATTCCTGGCGCGTCGCCACCACTCGTTAAGACCGCAATTTTTTTCATGTCGATCCCATCCTTTAATCATGACTTGTATGTACGAGCAAAAGATGCGGTTGCCCGCATCTTTTATTCCGAAAAGACGCCAATATTCCGGAATTTATTGTATCGATTATCTATCAATTCATCTGCTGTCAATTCGCATAATGTCTTCAATGATCTTCGTAGCGTAGAACGGATTTCTAAAGACTGTTTGTTTGCATCACGATGTGCTCCGCCAAGTACTTCGGGAATGATCTCATCAATAATATTCATCTCTTTCAAATCGGGTGCAGTGATTTTCATCGCTTCCGCCGCTTGTTTAGCAAGTGAAGGATCTTTCCACAAAATAGACGCTGCACCTTCAGGTGAAATAACAGAGTACGTGGAGTTTTCGAGCATATGGATATGGTTTGCTACACCTAGAGCGAGCGCACCTCCACTACCTCCCTCTCCAATAACGATGGAGATTACAGGGACTTTCAAACCAGCCATTTCAACTAAATTACGTGCAATTGCTTCACTCTGTCCACGTTCTTCTGCCGCTTTACCAGGATATGCACCTTTTGTATCGATGAAACAAATAATAGGACGATGGAATTTTTCTGCTTGCTTCATTAGGCGAAGCGCTTTTCGATATCCTTCAGGATGTGGCATACCAAAGTTTCTTTTAACATTTTCTTTAGTGTCTTTTCCACGCTGATGTCCAATGATGGTTATAGGCATTTCTTCAAATGAAGCGATTCCACCGATTATGGCTTCATCATCTCCAAAGTTGCGATCTCCATGAAATTCGATAAAATCTTCGAACAAACGAGTAATATAATCCATTGTCGTCGGTCTTTCAGGGTGTCGGGCAACTTGTACGCGATCCCAAGGCTCCATACTTTCATAGATATCTGTTTCCAATTTAGCTAGACGATTTTTCAAATTGACGATTTCAGAGGAAAGATCTACGTCATTAACTGCAGTATACTCTTCTAGTTCATTAATTTTTTCACGTAGTTTTACGATAGGTTCTTCAAATGCAAGTGTCTTACTCATACAAGTACAGCCCCCTTTCGTGCGTGAAGCTTCAAGATTTTACTCATTTCTTCTGGCATATCATTACGATGGACTACTGCGTCTAATTGTCCGTGACTCAATAAGAACTCGGCTGTCTGGAAATCTTCAGGCAGTTTTTCACGTACGGTTTGTTCAATTACCCGACGCCCTGCAAATCCGATCAAAGCTTTTGGCTCGGCTAAGTTAATATCACCAACTGAGGCAAAACTCGCAGATACGCCACCTGTTGTTGGGTACGTCATGATGGAAATATACAATAAACCTTTATTTGCATGTCTTTCAAGCGCAACACTTACTTTAGCCATCTGCATCAAACTGATTACGCCTTCTTGCATACGGGCGCCGCCACTTGCGGAAAAGATCATCATTGGAATCCCTAATTCAGTAGCTTTCTCTACAGCTCTAGTGATTTTTTCGCCAACAACCGATCCCATTGATCCCATACGGAAATGTGCATCCATGACCGCAACAGCTACTTGTGTACCTTGAATTTTTCCGACACCCGTTAGCACAGCTTCATTTAAACCTGTTGCTTTTGCATCGGCTTCTACTTTTTCTGTGTAAGAAGGGAAATCTAGCGGATTCTCTGTTTTCAAATGATCGTCCATTGATTCAAAGCTACCCTCATCAAATAAGTGATCGATCCGTTCTTGTGCCGTCATCTTATAATGATGCTGGCAAGAAGGGCAAACTTTACCATTCTTCAACAAGTCTTTTGTCAAAATCACGTGCTTGCACTCCGGACATTTCGTCATAATTCCTTCTGGCACATCTGCTTTACTCTTGGCAGAAGGCATTGTATGTTGGTCAACTTTTGGTTTCTTTTTGAATAATTCTTTGATACTCATTCTATTTCCCTTCTTTCTCCCTCAACTTGATTCATCCATTTTTCATAACAAATTAAGGCTTTTTCCTTATTACCTGCCATCATTTCATCCAGCAGTTCATGCACTATAGCTATTTCCTCATCAGCCTCAATAGCTATATCAAAAGAAACACCGCTATACTGTTTCAGTAAAAACCAAATTTTCAAGGAGAGTCGATTTTCAGTAGCGACAATGGTTTCGCGCACCATATCTTCACGCAAAAACACGGATTCTCCTTCTCTCAACTTACTTTGCATACCTACCCAAACAGGCAGCATGCGCAGTTCTTCATTTTCTGTGACCGTTGTAATAGCGGCCCGCTCATGGATCATCCTAGTTTCAACTACATCTTGGATGGACCGTGCTTGCTGCATAATAAACGTCGAGAGAACTTCCACTAATTGATGTTTTTTGAAATCGGATAGGAACGTCCCTTCACCTCGCCTCGTCTCAATGAGGCCTAGCAATTCCATACTTCTTAACGCCTCGCGTACTGCTGTTCTACTTACTTGTAGCTTCTCTGCTAGGTGACGTTCAGATGGTAACCTATCGCCATATTCGATTTTTTGTTCGCTAATCAGTGATTGCAGTTCTCCGATAATATCCAAAAAACGCTTGGATGATGATTGTGAATTTTGCATGAGGAGAACTCCTTTTTCATACCTTCAACAGAGTGGTCTGACCACCCTGCATACAAGCATACAAAAAAGTCGGCACCACGTAAAGCAATTTCGTGAAATTACAAGTGTTTTTATTTCGTCATTTTTCTTACCGACTGAACGCTCGCTTACTAAAAAGTCGAAGTATGGTCAATCGTGACGTGGATTGCGTCATGATTGACCATAGTGGACTGTACTAGTATTTTCTAAACGTTTTTTTATTCTCCCGAAAGATTGAGCGGCAATACTTGTTCTACTATAAGTTGAACGGATTGATTTCGGAAATCAATGCTTCCTGAAATTTGTACAAATGCTCCCTCTTTTAAGTGGACGCTAATCTGTGTGTATTGTTTCGGAAATATAGTACAAGAAATTTCATCAGTCTCGTCTTGTAACGTAAGAAATGCCATCGCTTCACCTTTCTTGGTACGAATCCGCCTGATCGACAAAATAATTCCCATACACTGCACTTTGGTTCCTTGCTGTAAAGAAATTAGAGAAGAAATGGTCGCTATTTGACTGGATGTATTTCGCTTCAATTGTTCAACAGGATGCTCAGACAAATAAAATCCTAATGTATCATGTTCAAAACCGAGCTTAGTCATCTGATCCATTGTGCCGCCCGGTGTATATTTCGGTTGCGAATTAAATTGAAACTGATCGCTTAATGCATCATCTCCTATGAAGAGCGCATGGGAATGTGCAGCATCTATTGAAGCGAGGAGCACTGAACGCTTCTGCTTAAAATCGTCAAGTGCACCTGCTTTAATTAATGGAATTATAGCTTTTTCTGTGAAATGATCAGCTCCAAGCGAGATCGCCATGTCAAACATGGAAGACCAGCTCCCCTTTTCACGCGCTGTAGCTAATTGCTGGTAAAAAGCGAACGTGACTCCTTTTATAGCGCCTAAGCCAAGACGAACCGCATGTCCTTCGACTGTATGTGAATAGCGGCTTTTCGTGACAGACGGAGGTAGTATCGGAATACCTTTTGCTTTCATTTCACGAATTACTTCTGTCATTTTATCTTTACTTCCAGTTAAAGAAGATAAAAATGCTGCATAAAAATACGTCGGTTCATTTGCTTTGAAAAATGCCAACCGATAGGAAATCAATGAATAAGCCACCGCATGGCTTTTGGGAAATCCGTAATCCGCGAATTTAACGATCAAATTATAGACATTGTTTGCCTTCACTTGATCAAATCCTTTTTTACGCGCTCCCGCAGTAAAGTGCTGTCTTTCTTCTTCCAATACTTGCTGATTCTTCTTACTGATTGCGCGTCTCAGAAGATCGGCTTCCGCCATGGTGAAACCTGCAATATCCACAGCGATTTTCATGATTTGTTCTTGATAAATAATAATGCCGTATGTTTCAGCAAGAATCGGTTCGAGCTCAGGTATGTCATATACAGTCGGTTCGTGTCCATTTTTCCGACGGCTATAAAGTGGTATAAACTCCATAGGACCCGGACGATACAAGGCATTGACTGAGTAAATATCTTTAAAGTTATCTGGCTGTATCGTTCGCAAGGCGCGACGCATGCCAGGTGATTCAAACTGGAAGATGCCTGTTGTGTCCCCTGCTTTGAATAGTGTATATGTCGCTTGATCATGGAGTGGTATCTGTTCGAAGTCAATAATCTGCTTTTTATTATATTGAATCATGGCACGGATTCTATCGAGTAGAGTTAAGTTCCGCAACCCAAGGAAGTCCATTTTCAGTAAACCGACTTCTTCTACGTCCTTCATCGCCCATTGCGTCAGGAACACTTCGTCAGATCCCATTTGCAGTGGAACGTAATGAACAAGTGGTTTCGCGGCAAGAACAACACCAGCAGCATGAGTGGATGCATTTCTCGGTAAATCTTCTAAACGTTCTGCTGCTTGTTGCCACATTTCTCTTCGTGGCTCCACTTGAATCCAGTCACGTAATTTCTTGGACTGCCTGATCGTCTCTTTAAACGATTGTCCACTATTCAATTCATTGGACATGAAACGAACTTCTTCAGGTGTAAAATCCAATACTCTGGCCACATTTCGTGCAACGGCTTTCGTTGAAAGTGTACCGAAAGTGATAATCTGTGCGACATATTGTTTGCCGTACGTATCCGCCACATAATTTACGACTTCCGTTCTGCGATGATCTGCGAAATCGATATCTATATCGGGCATGGTCACTCGTTCCGGATTCAAGAAGCGTTCGAATAACAATCCGTATTTAATAGGATCTACTTCTGTGATACCAAGTGCAAATGCAACTAAAGAGCCAGCTGACGATCCACGTCCCGGACCTACCAAAATTCCTTCCGTTTTTGCGTAACGTACATAGTCTTCTACAATTAGGAAATAATCTGTAAAGCCCATTTGTTCGATAATCATTAATTCATAGCGCAGTCGTTCTTCATATTCTGAAGATAGTGTCTGAAAACGTTGTTGCAATCCTAACCGACAATGTTCTTCCAGCAAATCAATGGGTAGTGTGCCTTCTACCACAGGAAACTTTGGAAGTAAAAAATCTTCTTTCTGGATCGCTACATCACAGGAATTCATAATGTGTTCCGTTGTCTGTAACCATTCTGGATACTCTTGGAACCAATTAGAAAGTTCTTGTTGTTCAGGCAAAAATGCTTGTCGATAACGATTAGGCGGTTTTTTTGAATCATTTAATTTATAGCCTTTACGAATGGCTGTTGCGACTTCATAAGCTGGAAAATCTTCTTTATGGAGAAAGCGTGTTTCGTGACAAGCAGCTATTGACAACTGACTTTCTTCACTCAACTGAATGATCGCTTCTTCATCAGTATGTGCTCCTCCACCCGGTCGGCTAATTCCAATAAATGTTGACGCGCTAGAAACGTTCTCCGTCAGGTTCTGCAGTACGTGTAGATTACGCGCGTTCGCCCATGATGAGTCGGTCATCGCACAGATGATGATGCATCCTTCCCTATAGGCTTGGAGCCAATTCAGCGGTAAGTTTTCTTCTTGACGTGTCGAAATAGCGCTGCTCATTTTCATTAGATTGGAAAAACCTATTTCGTTTTGTGCATATATGTATACAAGCACTTCATGATCTTCGACTTCTAACATAACGGATAAGCCAATTATCGGTCGGATGCCGTATTTAGTTAACATTTTACTAAACGATCGAACACCGTATAATTTGCTATTGACGATAGCAGCAGAAGAAGCCCCTCTTTTTTGCAAAAGAGGAGCCAGTTCATCTAACTTTACGATTCCACGCAATAGATCTGCGCCGGTTATAATTTGCGGATACATCAGGTTCATTTCAATCCCTCAGCTCTGCTTAATAGTTTCTGCAAAGTTCTTGCAGTTTAACGATGATTTCGTCTACTTCTGTCCATGAATATGCGGAAGCGCCTGACGCTAATGGATGACCGCCACCATTGTGCTGCATCGCTAATGTATTGATAACAGGACCTTTCGAACGTATGCGGACACGGATTTGATTCTGCTCTTCAATAAAGATGATCCACGCGCAAATTCCTTTCACTTCTCCAAGTGACCCAACTAGCTGAGACGTCTCCGATACAGTTACATCGAACTGCTTCAAGATTTCTTGAGTTAATTTAATATAAGCCGCGCCATTTTCATCAATCGTAAAGTTTTGGTAGATATATCCTTGCAAATGCAAGATTTTACGGTCCATCTCATACATGCCCGCGAACAGTTTCGTTCGATCAAAAGGTTGCTTGATTAACGAGCTAGCTACTTCAAAAGTCTTTTCAGTTGTGCTCGGGAACATAAAACGGCCTGTATCCCCAACAATTCCTGCGAATAAAAAGCGTGCCGCTTCCGGGGAGATTTCCCACCCGTATGATGCTTGCCCTTCTTCATATAGTGTATAAATCATTTCTGAACAAGAACTTGCTTCTGAATTCACCCAACGCTCATCGCCGTATGGGTCTTCGTTCGGGTGATGATCGATTTTCAATAACCATGCACCTTTGTCATAAGATGATCCATCAATCCGACCCGTGTTCGCCGTATCCGTAACGATGACAAGCGCACCTTCGTAGTCTGATTCTGTCACGGTATTCGGTTCACCTAAATAACTCAACAGCTCATCATGCATACCGGCTGCGAGTACTTGCTTTTGCGGATAATTCTTTTCAATAAGTGCTTTCAACCCCATTTGTGACCCGTATGCATCTGGATCAGGTCGGACGTGACGATGAATGATAATTTTTTCGTATTTCTCAATTGTGTCAATGATTTGTCGTTTCATCTATATTCCCCCAGGTTTCTGTACAAGTATTCGCATTTCCCATTAAAAGCCGCTACAATATATAATGAACCTCAACACGTAGGTAGAAGGTTATTTTGTATGTAATGGAGGCTTTTTTTGATGGAAATGGTTAATTTTATTTTTGTTTTTGGTATCGTCGCTTGCGGCGTATTCTATTTCGTTTTCAAAACACGCCAATTCCGCACGAACCATATGTTTCCCATCCGTAAAAAGATGTATGCAAGTTTGGCAGGCACAGCACTTGGCGGCCTATTGATCTTCTTCGGAATCAATCAATTGCTCATTTTTGATGGCACACTAACCTATATCGTGTCAGCTATATTCATTTTATTCGGCGGATATGTTGCCATATTTAACTTTAACGCCCAGAAACATTATAAGCAGTTTGTTGCGGAAGAACGTAATCTAAACAAAGCTGATGTCAATTGACATCAGTTTTTTTATTTCTCAAAGAGCTGGAAAGTCCCCATAGCCTTCGCTACAATACCATCGTTTGATGTTAATTCGATTTCCAGTTTGATGAATCGTCGACTTGAATGAATAATTTTTGGCTCTACTGTTACCGTTGCGCCCAGCTGAACTTGTTTGATGAAATAAATTGTCACATTCTCAGGCACGCTTTCGCCACGTTTTTGAAGCTTAATCGTACGACTGCCTGCTTCTGTCAAGATCGTCAGCATCGCTCCGTAAGATAATGAACCAAATTGATTGGTCATCTGCGGCACAACGGAAAACTCTATTTTTTCAGGCGAATTGGCAATGGCTTTCATTTGATTCTTGACGATGTCGTCAATTGTTTCCCCTTGTTGCGGTTGACGTTGTGTCATTTGCAATGCCTTCAAGACATCTTGACGACTGATGATTCCTTCAAGAACGCCAGCATCATTCACGACAGGCATTAAATCAATACCTTCCCAAATCATACTGTGTCCTGCTGACGCAACACTCATTTTCCCGTTTACAGTAATCGGTTCAGGTGTCATCACTTTCCCAATCGTTTCTTCGTCTGGGTTGCTGACGACATCGCGCGAAGTAATAATCCCGACTAATGTTCCATCGGATTTTACAACAGGGTAGGCTGAGTGCGATGTTTGGTGATTCACTTCGTAAAATTGATCGACTGAATCCTCAGGCGATAATGTCACCGTACTGGCAAGCGGTGTCAAAATATCCTCCACTAACAAAATCTCTTTTTCAATCAACTGATCATAAATCGCTCGGTTCAGCATAGTCGCAACTGTGAACGTATCATAACTTGTGGAAATAACCGGCAAATTCATTTCATCTGCCAGTTGCTTCACTTCATCCGTCGCATCGAAGCCCCCCGTTACGAGGACAGCTGCCCCCGCTTTAATCGCAATTTCATGCGCTTTCAAACGGTTTCCTACAATCAACAGACTGCCCGCATCGATATAGCGAATCATATCCTCGAGCTGCATGGCTCCTACTACAAATTTCGTTAATGTTTTATGTAATCCATCACGGCCACCCAGCACAACACCGTCTACGATGTTGATGACTTCTGCAAATGTTAGACGTTCAATGTTTTCTTTTTTCTTTTTTTCAATTCGGATTGTACCTACACGTTCAATTGTATTGACCAGTTTCTGGTTTTCCGCTTCTTTTATTGCACGGTAAGCGGTTCCATCACTGACTTCTAATACTTTCGCAACTTGGCGAACGGAGATCTTTTCTCCCACTGCCAAGCTTTCGATATAACGCAAAATCTGCTCGTGTTTAGTTGACATGATTTCACCTTTTTCTTCGACCTGATGTAAGGTTTCGGCTTTTTGATAATCATACCATAAATTCATCCAAAAAACGGTCTAAGACACGAACAATGCGCCTTAGACCGTAATTATTTTTTATGTTTTACAGTTCGATGAATTCCCCGGGTTCCATTATTTTCACTTCATGATTCTTTACGAGTGATTTGAAATCTTCAGGATCTACTTCAATTGGCGGGAATGTATTGAAGTGGACCGGAACGGTTAGCTTCGGTTTTAGCAATTCGACTGCTTTTGCAGCATCTTTAGGACCCATTGTGAAGTTATTGCCAATAGGTAAGAATGCCACATCAATTCCTTCTTCCCCATACAGTTTCATATCACTAAACAGTGAAGTATCTCCTGCATGATAGATGACTTGATCTTCTATCGTCAATAGTAAACCAGCGGGCATACCTGTATAAATAATTTCATTGTCTTCCGTTGTATAGGAAGAGCTATGGAATGCCTGTGTATATTTCACAGTGCCGAAATCAAACTCTTTTGCTCCGCCGATGTTCATTCCATGCGTATTCAATCCTTGGAATCCAAGGTATACGGCCAACTCATTCGGGGCCACGACTAAGATATCTTCTCTTTTGGCAATATCCAGCGTGTCGCCTACATGGTCATTATGTCCGTGTGTCAATAAAATCACGTCAGGCTTTTCATCATCCGCTTGTAGATCCGTTAATTTATTACCTGTAATGAAAGGATCGATTAAAATCGTCTTTCCTTTTGTCTCAATTTTTACGATCGAATGACCATGGTATGAGATTTTCACAACGATCACACTCCTCTTTCTAATGAACTACTCTATCTATACCTTCTACAAAACAGCTTAAAACCCTCTTTTTTGTTATACTAACCATTACAGAGGAGGTTTTATTTTGACGAACATTCAAAAAGTACAAAATTTCTTAGAGAAACATGATATTGAAGCAGCACTCATAACGAACCCGGATAATATATTTTATCTGACTGATTTCCGTAGCGATCCTCATGAACGCTTACTAGGTGTAGTCGTTTTTAAAGAAGCGGATCCATTTGTACTTTGTCCTGCGATGGAAGTTCCGGATGTAAAAGCAATCGGTTGGCAGTATGACGCTATCGGCTATAAGGATACGGATAATGCGTTCGAATTTTTAGAGCAAGCCATCAATGAACGAATCTCCACATTCTCGTTACTCGCAATCGAAAAAGAACATGTAACGGTTGATCGTTACGAAATTTTGCAAGAGCGTTTTCCAACTCTACAGTTTGCCAAGTTAGATGATGAACTAGCCAATAATCGTCTAATCAAAGATGATGTGGAACTTCAACACTTACGTAAAGCAGCTGAATTGGCAGATTATGCGATAGAAGTAGGTTGCAATGAAATCGCGGAAGGTAAAACCGAGCTGGAAATAGTCCAAGCTGTAGAGCAAGCCGTGAAACAAAAAGGTGCAGAGAAGATGTCATTTGATACAATTATCGTTTCGGGCACGAAAACTGCTTCTCCGCATGGTATTCCAGGCGAGAAAAGAATTGAAAAAGGTGATTTCATCTTATTTGACTTAGGCGTTGTGTATAAAGGATACTGCTCTGACATCACGCGTACGATTGCATTTGGCGAGCCTACAGAGGAGAAGCGTAAGATTTATGAGACGGTCAAGAAAGCACAGCAAGCAGCGATTGACGTAGTACGTCCGGGTACATTGGCTAGAGAAGTCGATCTTGCCGCTCGATCCATTATTGAAGAAGCGGGTTATGGTGAGTTATTCCCGCATCGGATTGGCCATGGTCTTGGTATTTCTGTTCATGAGTTCCCTTCTTTAACGGGTACGAATGATATGCCACTTCAGGAAGGCATGGTATTTACAATTGAACCGGGGATTTATGATCCAACCATCACAGGCGTACGGATTGAGGATGATTTGTATGTGACAAACGATGGCGTCGAAGTGTTAACGAAGTTCCCTAAGGATTTGCTAGTTGTCGGGGAGTAAAAAGGGAAAAGAAAAAACTGAAGACAGATTCCCATTCAGGGAGTTGTCTTCAGTATTAGGTTGCTACATTATGTAGTGGCCTTTTTTCAATCGTTTAAATAGTTTCTAGTGCATCTTCAACATTCACGTATTCCAGTTCTTGTGCTTCTGCTACTGCCTGGTACGTAATGTGCCCAGCTAGTGTGTTGATCCCTTTGCGCAGCGCTTCGTTGTCTGCACATGCCTTTTTGACACCTTTGTTAGCTATTTGAAGAGCATAAGGGATCGTGACGTTTGTCAGTGCCATGGTAGATGTTTGTGGAACTGCACCTGGCATGTTCGCTACTGCATAATGAATGACACCATGTTTTGTGTATGTTGGCTCATCGTGCGTAGTGACACGGTCAGATGTTTCAAAAATTCCACCTTGATCAATGGCGATATCAATCACTACAGAGCCTGGGCTCATGGATTTCACCATTTCTTCTGTTACGAGAGTTGGCGCTTTTGCACCTGGAATCAGAACACAACCGATTACCAAGTCTGCGTCTTTTACTGCTTTAGCAATGTTAAATGGATTGGATACCAATGTTTGAATATGCTCTCCGAAGATTTCATCTAGCTGACGTACACGCTCAACCGACAAATCCAAGATCGTTACATGCGCACCAATCCCGATTGCAACACGCGCAGCATTCGTACCTGCTTGTCCGCCACCAATGATCGTGATTTTCCCACGCGATACACCTGGTACTCCAGCAAGCAAAATCCCTTTGCCGCCTTTTGTCTTTTCCAAATACTGTGCACCGATTTGCGTTGCCATCCGGCCTGCCACTTCACTCATTGGTGCTAGTAGAGGCAACCCACCACTAGGTAATTGAACTGTTTCATAAGCTATTGCTGTTACTTTTTTGTCGAGTAATGCTTGTGTTAGTTTTAACTCGGGTGCTAAATGAAGATACGTAAATAGAATTAATCCTTCACGGAAATACTGATATTCGGATTCTGCGGGTTCTTTAACTTTCAGTACCATATCCGCTTCCCACGCTTCAGCCGCTGTGTCGACAATTGTCGCGCCTGCTTCTTTATACTCTTCATCTTGGAAACTTGAGCCGATTCCAGCACCTTTTTCGATTACTACTTCATGACCAGCTGTTAGTAAAGTTAGAACACTTGCAGGGGCTATTGCCACTCGGTTTTCATTATTTTTAATCTCTTTCGGAACACCTATACGCATGCAAAATCCTCCTAGAATTGTAATTTCTTTAAATTTCCTATTTTCTGATCTCTTTGTCGATTAATAACTATTTAATCTTATCAGAAAATAGATGATTTTACCTCTTTTTTTCAACGTTTTCCATATAAACTTCATTTTCTAAATTTTGATAAAATATTTCGACAAAAAAAGAAGGACTCTCATAAACTATGGAGAATAAGAATACTGTAGAAAGATTTTATTTTTAAGGATGGAGTGATAAAATGGCACTTACTTACAAAGACATCATCGTAGCCGTGGATGGTTCAGATGAGGCAAAATGGGCTTTCAAGAAAGCGATCGCAATTGCAGATCGTAACGATGCAACTCTTCACTTGATCAATATCATTGATACGCGTTCTTACGCGGCGGTTGAAGCGTACGATCGTTCCATCGCAGAACGTGCACAGAAATACGCTGAAGAATTGTTAACTGATTACCGTAAAGAAGCGGTTGAAGCAGGTGTAGCGAATGTGGAGATTCACGTAGAATATGGTTCTCCTAAGACGTTGATTCCACGTGATATCGCGAAAAAGCTTCATGCAGATTTAATCATCTGTGGTGCTACAGGGTTAAACCGTGTAGAACGTTTCTTAATCGGAAGTGTTTCTGAGAATATCGTTCGTTCTGCGAAGTGTGATGTACTTGTTGTACGTACTCCTGAACACCTACAAGGCTAATGCAACTAAAGGCTGTCCAAGAAGTCGTTCATTCGATTTCTTGTGGCAGTTTTTTTGTTCTCGCGTATGTTGCTAGTGAAATAGTATGAGGGGCGGGCACCGTTGACCGACATTCCAGGCGGACGCTTTCCCATGGGCGTGGCTTGAGCCGCTTCCTACGCTTCGCTTCGTCCAGGGTCTCAAGGCTCACGCTGATCCATCGGGAGTCGCCGCCTGGAATGTCGATCAACTAGTTTACGTCTCGTATAATAGTAACGTGTATAGATTCCCACTCCAACCAAATGAACGCTCCTTCAAAGTTAGCTTAGCATAGAGACATTCGCAAGCGTCTTAGTGATTGCAGTGAAAATACGCTAATACGATCTAATAAAAGTCCCGACTGTCAGGTTCTGTAAAATGTACCCTTTGTAAAGGACAATTATAAAAAAGCCTAAGCTGCTTGTTGAAGCTGTCGTCTGTATTCTGCAGGCGGCAGCTTTTTCAAGTTCCACTGCCCGCGATAATGGTTATAGTACGTCATATAACTCTTGATTTCCCGCCTAACTTCTTCCATTGTCTCACAATCTTTTATATTGGTTTCATCCTTGAAGTGACCGAAAAATGATTCCTGTGGAGCATTATCCCAACAGTTCCCTCTGCGTGACATCGATTGTCCTAACCCCATTTTCTTCACTGCTGCCTGATACTTTGGGTTTGTATAATGAAATCCTTGATCTGAATGTATAAAGGCATCTGTCATTAAATGACGATGTTTCTTTAGTTTGCGAAGCGTATTCATTGCGATCTCCAAACCTAACGAAGAAGAAACTTCATAGGCTAAAATTTCATTCGTTTGGGCGTCTTTAATCGTTGACAAGTAAGCACGTTTGCCATTTCCATATGTCAAATAGGTGATGTCGGTCAATAATACCTTTCCAGCCACCCCTTGCTTAAACTCACGTTGTAACGTGTTTTCACATGTGCGGTGCTCTTTCGTCGCCTTTGCCATACGACGTGCTGGGTTGGCTTTGCGGATGGGACAGATGATATCGAATTTTTTCATAATCCGGCGAATGCGTTTTAGGTTATATGTAATGCCGTACTGATTTTCGAGTGTCATTTTAATTTGGCGTGCTCCTTTTTTTCGTCCTCGAAAATGATAGGCCTTTAAAATGATTTCCTTTACAACTTCGTCTGCCTGTTCGCGAGCGGCACGTTTCTGTTTAGATTTCTCTCCAAAGTGCCTATAGTAGCCCGAACGCGATACCTCCATAAGTTCGCATAAGTAGCTCACCAAACGTGCTAATTTATACTTTTGGATGGTGAAATTAATTAGTTCATATTTTAGCGTCGTTTGGATTGTGATTTCTTTTTCATCATCTGCCTTTCGAGTAGATCGAGCTTTTTTAACAGTTCATTTTCCGCCTGTAATAAGCGGTTTTTCGCTTCTAGACGTTCAATCTTTTCTTCGGATGTCAAGTCGCGTTCTGATGGACGGCCTGAATTGGTTTTTCGTGTGTCTTGTAAGCCTTCCACCCCGCTTTTTCTATAGGCGGCACGCCAACGCTTTCCTGCAGATTTAATCCGAACTGCTCCTATTAAATCGGCATCTAATCCAGCCTCTTCAAAAATGTCTCGCGGCAGTTTTCCTTTTTCATTTTCCGAAATAAAATGACGTTTAAACTCATCTGTATAGGTGATGGATTTATCACTAACAGCTTGTACGTTAGGATTGCATTGCAAGCGTGCTTGTTCTTTTAAGGTAAACAATCGTTCAGTCACATTCATCCGCTCCCACATCTTTTTATTCATTATAAACAAAAGTACCCTATAGGATAGACTTTTTTCAAAGTGTCTATCTTATAGGGTACATTTTACTGACGGTCGGGACTTTGTTTTATTTATTCAACTGCTACTTTTTCTGCTTCTTCTGGTACTTGAATTCCAGCGATGCGCACTGTGTCGCGAGCTAGCATGATTTCTTCGTTTGTTGGGATGATCAGTACTTTGACGGGTGAGTGCGGGAAGCTGATGTATGCTTCTTCGCCGCGAATGTTGTTTAGGCTTGGATCAAAGTAGACACCCATGAATTCCAATCCGTTCATTACTTTTTCACGAACGATTGCACTGTTCTCTCCAATTCCTGCTGTGAAGATGATCGCATCCACTCCACCCATTCCAGCCGCGTATTGACCGATGTGCTGGTGGATCCGGTCTGTGAAGACATCCAAAGCCAATTGCGCGCGGTGGTTGCCTTGTTCTGCAGCTTCCGTAATATCACGCAAGTCACTTGAAAATCCACTGATTCCAAGTAGTCCTGATTTTTTATTTAATGTGTTCACCACTTCTTCAGCTGACTCGTTCGTACGTTCCATCATATATGGAATGAGAGCCGGATCAATATTACCTGAACGCGTACCCATAATCACTCCTGCTAACGGAGTAAAGCCCATGGATGTGTCTACGGATTTACCACCTTTAACAGCCGCGATACTCGCGCCGTTACCTAAGTGACAAGAGATGAGACGTGTATCTTCAAGAGGTCTATTCAAGATCTTTGCAGCACGCTCCGTTACGTATTTATGGCTCGTCCCATGGAAACCATATTTACGAATTCCGTACTTTTCATAGTATTCATATGGCAACGCATACAAAAATGCTTTTTCAGGCATTGTCTGATGGAATGCTGTGTCGAAGATTGCCACAGATGGTGTATTTGGTAACGCTTTTTCAAAAGCTTTAATGCCTACGATATTTGCTGGATTATGCAAAGGCGCAAAACTTGAAATCTCTTCCAGTTTCTCAACTACATCGTCAGTAATTAATACTGAATCACTATATAGCTCTCCCCCATGAACTACACGGTGACCGATTCCGTCAATCTCGTCATAAGATGAAACGACTCCCTCACTGAGTAAATGTTCCAAAAGCATTTCAACAGCCAACGAGTGATTAGTAATATCTACTACTTTCTCGATTTTCTTATCGTCAGTCGCCATTGTAAAAATAGAGTTTTCCATTCCAATTCGTTCGAATAACCCCTTCGTAATTTCTTCTTCGTTCGTCATTTCAATCAATTGAAACTTCAAAGAAGAACTCCCCGCATTGATCGACAAAATCTTCGGCACAAATATCCACCCCTATAAAATAATTACGTCGTAGAACGTTTGAATTTATTATAGTATCTACCTATTCCAAAAGCAATTGAATTCATGAGATGCGCGCTATCTTTCTACGAATATATTCTGAAAATAAAAAAAGGTAGAGTGACTATTCGTCACTTTACCTCTTCTTGCATCCACGCACTTAATTTATTGAAGAACTGTTGCATAGCGGTTGTATTCCCAAGTTCAGGTATTTTCGCTAACAACACGTCCGGCATGACAAATTTCTCATTCGGTGGTTGTTGTAACAATAAAATACTTTTAGCAAAGCGTTGATCTGCAAATAATGACGAAGGCAGTTCAAGCAAACCTCTCAATAATTTATGTTCTTTGACAAATTTCAAAATGGGTTCTGCTCCTTCAGCAGTTAACAACTTGGAAGGGACGATAAATAATCCGTAACCACCCGGCTTCACATAACGCATAGATTGCTCAATATATAAATAATGAGAAAACGCATGACCTTCCGGTGCCATGAGTTCATAATCCATAGCCACTTCATCGTCAGGATAATAACCTACTGGTAAATCACTTACGACTGCATCGACTACATCAATAGGTAACGGACGAAGCGCGTCTTGTAGATAAAATGATACCGGTAGCTCCAATAAATTGGCTGACGCTACAGCGATTTGAATCAACACATCATCGATTTCAACTGCACTAGCAGAAGCGGAACCTTTGTATTGATTCAATACTGTGAACAAAAGATTCCCCGTTCCTGCTGCAGGATCGAGTAATGTGACGGGTTGTGCTGAATCCAATAATTTATTAACTAGATACCCCATCAAAAAGCCAATCGTATCTGGCGTCATTTGGTGATGCGCTTGTGTAGACTCCTTTAAACCTTTTAATAAGGCTAGCTGAATACCTTTACGAATTTCTTCTTTATCGGGATCTTGTAAGTCGACTGCTGACGGTTGATCTAGCCATTTTTCACTCGCTTCCAACACAGCATCTAAATACAAACCTTCTGTAGCGGTCGCATGATTGTCGTAATAGTTAAAAACTTTTTCCATATTGTTCATTTGAAATTCCTCCAAGAAGAAACCCACCTCTTGTTCAGGTGGGTTTTTAAATTAATTCAATTCTTTTACTGCTTTAATCGCTGCATCATAGTCTGGATGGTCAGTCGCTTCACTTACATACTCAACATATGTGACTTTGTCATCACGATCGACAACGAAGATCGAACGCGTCAATAATCGTAATTCCTCAATCGCTGTACCGAATGCTGTACCAAATGAAAGATCGCGATGATCAGAGTATAAGTGTAAATTTTCCACTTTCGCGTTTTCTTTAAAACGCCCTTGTGCAAACGGAAGATCACAAGAAATCGTCATGACTTCGACATCGTCACCGAGTGATGTGGCTTCATCGTTGAAACGCTTAGTCTGGATGGAACATACACCTGTATCAACAGAAGGCACTACACTGATCAAACGTACTTTACCTTTTGAATCGTCAAGCGTAACAGGATTCAAATCATTAGCAAGCACTGTGAAGCTCGGTGCTTGATCTCCAACTTTCACTTCTGAACCTAACAGATGAATCGGATTATCTTTGAATGTAACTTGTACCATAACTAACCACTCCTTTTAATCTAGTGTACTAAACCGTAGGGTCTTCATGCAACTGATGGTGTTCAGGATGAATGATTTTCTGCACTTCTTTTCTTTCGAATGTTCGTTCATGAACCACCACCGTGTCGGCAAAGACGTCATGAAGAGCTTTCTTTTGAGGTAAGAACAAGACAAGCAAATACAGAATCCACAGCATTTGTGATATGAAACGACCGAATCCTTCTCTAAAAATAACGGAGCTCCAACTTAATTTCTCTCCATTTGTTTTCACCACACGAATTCCCATGATCATTTTCCCAACGGTTTGCCCTGCTATTTTCGTCATCAAGATAAAATACAACAATAGCAAGACAAGTGCTGTCACTTTATACGGACTGAATAAAAAGGCAGAGGGCTTGGTGATCGCCATATCAAGTACGCGGAACACCGGCTTGACAAAGATGCCGCTAATTGCGGAAATGACCAGCATGTCGATTAAAAATGCCCACAGTCTGATCCAGAAGCCTGCATATTTTGGCACGAGCGTCTGTTCAAGTCGCACGGTTGGTTGCGTATCCAGCAGTTCATTCGTCATTATCGTTTCCCTCCTTCTTATTCACCGTATAAATACATCATGCGTGGTGCTGTATTTTCAGTCAGTAATTTTTTCATAATTTGTGATTCGACATCTCCATTAAATACATTATGGGCTTTCATGGAAAGAATTGCTTTCAAATTAGTAGGCATTCCATATTCGAATACTTCTGCTTTTTCCAAGTGATAATCTTCTTTCATAGCAGAAATAACAGCTGGTAGCTTACCATAATCATCCGCAAGTCCCGCTTCGATCGCTTGACGACCATTCATGACACGTCCATCCGCGACTTTACGGACAGCCGCTTCTGACATACCGCGTCCGTCTACAATAATATCGACAAAACGCTTATACGAATCGTCAATCATTTCCTGAAGCATTGCACGTTCTTCAGGTTTCATCTCTCGAGTCGGACTCATCATGTCTTTATATGGACCTGACTTGATCGTCGGGAATTCCACGCCGTATTTTTCTGCCAACTTTCCGTAGTTAATCGATTGCATGATCACACCGATTGAACCAGTCAATGTTTCAGGATGAACATAAATTTTATCTGCAGGAGCTGAAATATAATAGCCTCCTGAAGCCGCCATGCCACCCATCGCGACGTAGACCGGAATTTCTTTCGATTCTTGAATTTCTGTAATCGCATCATAAATATCCGATGACTCCAACACACCGCCACCTGGTGAATTAACAGAAAGGACAATTCCTTTCACCGTGTCATCACTTGCTACTTCATTCAACTGCGTCATGAATTGCCGATGATTGTATTCCGCTCCACTAAAGAGGGTCGCTTCACCAACATCTTGTATGACACCATCCACTGTCAATACCGCAATTCGCTCATTGATACTTCCTTCTTCTACCACTGTCTCTTGTACTTGAGTCTCCATCAAATTGATTTCGTTGACGAAACTGTTCCAGTCTCTCGTGAAGACCCATGACATCGCATTAATACCAACCGACACAATGATCAATGTGGCGGCTACTGCTACAGCAATCCATCTTTTTGCATTCATACTATATTTCCTCCTTTGTCCACATCTACTTATACGTTCCCAATCGTCCAAATGTTTCATTCATGCTACACTTATTCTATTAACTGAAAAAGGAGATGATTCAAATGATTTCTCTACATACTATTTTTCTCTTCAGTCGTTTGGACGAAGACACCGTCCATAAAAAACACGTTATTGCTCAACGCCTTAAAAAAGAAGGCTTCAACCTAACAGAAGATCATGCCAAAGCCAATGTAGTTATCAGTATCGGCAGTGACGGCACCTTCCTACAAGCCGTTCGTAAAACCGATTTCCGTCAGGACGTTCTTTATCTCGGAGTATCCGTAAAAGGAGCACACGGCGTATATTGTGATTTCCAATTCGATGATAGTAGTTCTCTAGTACACACACTACGACAAGCAACGATAGAAGAGCGCCGTTATCCTCTCCTAGAAGTGTCGATTAATCAGCAGAATCCGTTCTTATGCCTGAATGAATTCAGCATACGTTCTACCATTATCCGCACATTTGTCATGGATATTTACATCGATGATTTATTGTTCGAAACATTTCTTGGCGACGGCATAATCATTTCCACACCAACAGGTAGTACAGCGTATAATAAATCCGTTAAAGGCGCAGTGATTGATCCGCGACTCCCTTCTTTCCAAGTGACAGAACTTGCATCGGTTAATAATAATCGCTACCGCACACTCGGCACGTCGTTCATTTTAAGCAATGAACGACAGCTGACACTCAATATCCAGCAAGAAGGCAATGAATTCCCGTCTATTGCAACAGATAACGAAGCACTCGGTATTAAACAAGTAGAAAAAGTAGAAGCACAACTAAGCAAGAAAGTCATTCGTACCGCAAAACTTCCAAATAACTCATTCTTCGAGAAAGTCCAACGTACGTTCTTCTGAAGTAAAGCAAAAAGGACTGTCAAATGTCAGAATAAAACGACTCTTGACAGTCCTTTTTATAGCTTACCGACTACATCATTTTTGATTTTGCTCTTTTTTGCGCAACTCAATACGCATAATTTTTCCTGAAGATGTTTTTGGCAACTCTTCTAAAAACTCAATCTTACGAGGATATTTATAAGGTGCCGTCAGTTCTTTGACATGATCTTGTAACTCTTTTACGAGTTTTTCAGTTGATTCCAATGTATTATCACGTAAGACGACAAATGCCTTTACAACATTTCCGCGTTCAGGATCAGGACTTGCTACTACCGCGCACTCACGAACTGCAGGGTGCTTGGTCAACGCATCTTCCACTTCGAACGGTCCAATCGTATACCCCGAGCTCACAATGATATCATCGCCTCGGCCTTCAAACCAGAAATAGCCCTCTTCATCTTTTTTCGCACGGTCTCCAGTAATATAATAATCCCCTCTAAATTGCATCTTCGTACGTTCAGGATCATTCAAATATTCTTGAAAAAGTGCAGGCGTGGATTTATGAACAGCAATATCGCCCACTACACCCACATCCGCCGGTTTACCTTCATCATTAATGATTTCCACAATATTCCCCGGTGTAGGTTTGCCCATTGATCCCGGACGCGCTTCCATTCCAATCATCGTACCGACAAGCAATGTGTTCTCTGTTTGTCCGTATCCATCACGAACAGAAAGCGAAAACTGTTTTTTGAAAATATCAATGATACTACGATTTAACGGCTCTCCCGCTGAGACAGCACTTTTCAAAGAGGCTAGTGAAAACGTATGTAAATTTTCAGCTTTTGCTATAAATCGGTATTCAGTCGGTGTACAACAAAGAACATTGACTTGGTACTCATCCAATAGCTGTAAATATTTTTCTACATTAAATTTACCACTATAGACTAAACCAACCGCACCGCTTCCTAGAACAGATAAGAACGGTGTCCAAATCCACTTCTGCCATCCTGGTGCTGCTGTAGCCCACACTATATCATGCTCTTCAATACCTAACCAGTTCGGTGCAGTCGTCCGCAAATGTGCATATCCCCAGCCATGTGTATGTACTACACCTTTGGGCTTGCCTGTCGTACCAGATGTATACGATAGAAACGCCATATCATCGCTAGAGGTATCACAAGCGGTAAACTCGGACGAAGCATTCTTTTCTTGTGCAGTCAGGGAGATTTCCCCTTCTTTTGCTTCACCGATAATATAGACGGTCACTTTATCTAAATTTTCCACGTGTTCAAGTTGATCGGTAAACGCATCAAATGCAATAATCGCTTTGGCGTTACTGTGTTCAATTCGATATTCAATTTCGGAGGAACGTAACATTTCAGAACTAGGGATCACAACAAGTCCTGCCTTTAGTGCGCCAATGTATGTCACATACGCTTCAATCATGCGTGGCACCATGACCAGCACTACATCACCTTTTTTCAAGCCACTCGATGTCAGCACGTTCGCTGTACGGTTAGCCGCTTGGATGAGTTCATCATACGTTACTTGTTGTACTTGATTTTGCTCATCTACATAAATTAGCGCTTTTCTGCCATCACCTGTTGCATACTTTTCGAATTCAGAAACAATATTATAGCGAGCGGGCGCAAGTAGTTCTTCTCGGTTCATTTCCATTCCCCCTATTATGTACTACTACAAGTATACAAATAGAATAGCGAAATTTCAAAACATTATATACTTTTTCACAGTATACTGTTTGGATATGTATACTATGAGGTTTTTTAACTTGGTGAAGAAATGAAAGAAGAGGATAGGCTGATCGGGGAAACGCGAGGGGATTTGTGCTTCGTAGGGGACGCTTTCCTGCGGGCATGGCTTGAGGTTGATCTATTGTTGTTCAGTGAAGTTAGAATTATGTTTATTTGAACTTGAACCTAAATAAGTTTGAAACCGAACTCTATTTCACACACCATTTACAATGAGTGATCTAAATATACGCACTTCCAAAGTAGGATTGAAGCGGAAGCTGGGGCGACTCCGGGAGGATCAGCGTGAGCCTTGAGACCCCGCAGGAAGCGTAGCGGACGAGGAGACTCAAGCCACGCCCTCCGGAAAGCGTCCCCAGCTGGAGCTTCAATCCCATCGTACCAACCATTGCCTTACCTACCCTATTCCATTTAGCACTTGAACTCACCCCTTAAACTTAAAATCAATCCAAAAAAGATGCCCCAAGAAGCACTATCGCTTCTGAGGCATCCCATGTCTTACGTTTTACTTCGTATAACCGTTCATTTGTGACTGAGCCTGACGCACTAATCGCTTTGTAATTTCTCCGCCGACGGATCCGTTGGCACGCGATGAAGCATCTGGTCCAAGTTGTACTCCAAATTCAGAAGCAATTTCTTCTTTCATTTGGTTAAGAGCTTGTTGTGCTCCCGGAACTAACAATTGGTTTGAGTTGTTGTTGTTGCTGTTTGGCATGTCGTTCACCTCCTTGTGACATTAGAATGGTCACTTTTCAAAATATCATGCAAGGAAGATGATAGGTAATTTTTTCTTTACAACAAGTCTTCGAAGTCTTCTTCTGTTTGCTTGCTCGGAATCGTCGTTACACGCTGGCTGGCGACTTCTGCAACCATGTCATCAAACTCCTGGAAGCTTTCGTAATACGCCACTTTTTCAACTTGCGGCTTCGTTTTATTGCTCGGCGGCGTAAATACGGTACAGCAATCATCGTATGGACGGATGGAAATATCGTATGTGCCAATTTTTTCAGCAATCTGGATGATTTCTAATTTATCCATTGCGATGAGCGGACGCAAGATGGGCGTATTCGTGACTTCGTTAATAGCCGTCAAACTCTCGAGCGTCTGGCTCGCTACTTGCCCTAAGCTGTCACCTGTGATCAGACCAAGTGAATTCGTATCCTTTCGCACTTGTTCAGCTACTTTCATCATCATTCGTCTTGTAGTCGTCATCGACAAATTGCTTGGGACTTGTTTGACAATCGCTTGTTGCAACTCCGTAAACGGAATAACGTGCAAACGAATGACTGCACCGAATTTTGTTAGTTGTCTGACGATGTCTTCCACTTTTTCTTTCGCTAAATCGCTCGTGAACGGCGGACTAGCAAAGTGAATCGCATCAAATGACACACCACGTTTCATCATCATATAGCCTGCCACTGGACTGTCGATTCCTCCCGACAATAACAGCAATGAGTGACCATTCGAGCCAACAGGCATGCCACCTGCACCTTTATATGTGTGGGAAGAGATATAAGCCGCTTCATGCTGGATCTCTACATACAATAAAATTTCAGGTTTCTTCATTTGAACGATCAAATCAGGGAACGTTCTTAATACATGACCGCCTAATTCCTGTTGCAGTTCTCCTGTATTGAGCGGGAAACGTTTGTCTGCACGTTTGACATCTACTTTAAATGTCTTGCCAGCCGTTTCTGTTTTCCCCAGAACTTTTAATGATGTTTCTTTAATCACTTCCAATGTAGGTTCGCAAATTACAATGGGACTGAATGATTGAATGCCGAAAATCGACGGCAATATTTCCACTGCACGATCCAGTTCTTCCGGTTTTTCTGCATAAATGAACATCCGATCACGTTCTGCACGCATCGTAACCGTTCCCAAATCGGACAAAGCAGCTTTTATATTCGCTTTTAGTTTACGTATAAATTTGCTCTTATTCTTCCCTTTAAGCGACATTTCACCATAGCGAATTAAAATGGTATTCCAGTTCATTTCCCCACTCCTTTTCTAATCAGCTCGACTAATTGACGAACCGCTACTTTCAATTGTTCAATTTCTTCATTTGTTTGATGTTTACCTAAGCTAATTCTAATGACGCCTTTTTGAAACTCTTGAGGTATATGAATGGCTTCAATGACATGACTTACATCTGAATTCTTTGATGAACAAGCACTTGAAGTCGAGACGATCATTCCCTGTTGCTGTAAGAAATTAATCGCAATCTCCCCCGTTATTCGTGCAAATGCAACGGATAGTATATAGGGCGCACTCGCGTTTGGTGCCAATACTTTGCATTCATCTAGTTCCGAGAAAAACTCAACCAGTTCATTCCGCCACTGTCGGAATTGCTCCATATCTACTTCTTCTACAAGTAAACGCGCTGCTTTCGCAAGTGCCGCCGCATGCGGTACCGATACAGTTCCACTGCGCAATGTATGTTCTTGCCCACCACCAAAGACTATTGGTTGCAGTCGTATTGTGTGACGATACGCTAAAAATCCACTATTTTTTATTCCATATATTTTATGGGCCGATAATGAAACAAGATCAGGACCATCTGCAAAATCAGTAAGCGATAGTTTCCCAAAGCTTTGCACACAATCGGAATGAAACACGGCCCGGGAAGAAGAATGGATGATTTTCGCACATTCCTCAATCGGCTGAATCGTACCTATTTCATTGTTAACATGCATGATACTAACTAAAATCGTATCTTTTTGCAACTTCGCTTGGAGTTCGTCCAATGAAATTCTTCCTTCTTCATCTACAGCTAAATAATCCACGATGAAGTTCTGTTTTTCCAGTTCCCGGAAAACATTTAATACAGAAGGATGTTCTATACGTGTCGTGAGAAGATGACGACCTTTATGCTGGTTGGCGTACACATAACCTAGTATGGCAAGATTATTGGATTCTGTTCCACCTGAAGTGAAAACTCCTTCTGTCAATCCAAGTCCGATCGTTTCAAGCAATTGAGTTCGCGCACGTTCTAATAATTTTTCTGTCCGTTTCCCTTCCGCATGTAGCGATGCAGGATTGGCAAAATACGATTCGGAAGCATCCACAAAGGTGCGAAGAACTCTTTCATCTGGCTTCGTTGTGGCGCTATGATCAAAATACATAAATTTTCGTCTCCTTTCTATATGAATGAGCGAAACAAAGCCACCGGAAAACCGGTGGCTTTGTCGGAATATAATTATACTTTAACTTGAATCATACTTTGAATTTTTTTCAATGCGCCTGGTTCCACTTCTTCCACCGCAGTACCTGCTTCTTCCAATGCTCTCAAGTAGCGACATTGCATGAAGGACTCTTCAGCTTTCAACAATTTAGCGTGAACTTCCGGATGGGACGCACGGTAACGGTTACCGTATTGGATGATTCGTTCTACAAGCAATGCATTTTCAATCAGATCTGCAGCTTTCGCACAAACATCAGTGACCACTGTATCTGCTTTTTGAACATATGATTCAACCAACGCCATATTAAGTGGCACTTCTTCCAAACCTTGTTTCACAATGAATATTTGCTCATCCGCTTCTTCAAGCTGCACTTCCATATCATCGGGAATTCCCGGGATATTGGCACGGTGTAAATTACGATCCGCAATTTGAAGTTGCTGTGCAAGCGTCACAATGCGGGAACGTACTAGATTTTCGTCGATTCGCAAGTTCTTAATACGGTTACTGAACTTGGAATGTGCATCAGAGATGGCATCCAACTCTTCCACTAGCTCTTGCAACTCAATTTGTTGAGCTGAGTACGCCAAGTTTTTCGCATCTTGACGTTCGATGAATATTTCAATTCGTTTCGCCAATGCATTCAACTTTTGCAATGCCATTTGTGGAATAATGACTTCATTTTCGTCGAGACGGTAACTTTGTTGAACGAATTTCACTTCTTCGATCGTATCTGGAATCGCATATTGAAGTTCTTCAAACAGATCCAACATTTCATCCAAATGCTCATCTACGTAATGACGGGAACTTACTTCCTCTTCCAATACATCATAGAATGACTCGATTTCGTCATGAATTTCATTCACTTCCGCTGCCACTTCTTCAACGTCCAAGCGTGCTAATAACTGTCGAAGATCCGCAATTTGCTGTTCGATTTTATCGAAACGTGAAGGCATTTTCAGGTGTCCTAAATAATACTCCTGACCTTCCATTTCGATAATTCCTTTACGCAATTCTCGCAAAGCCGCAGGTATTTTCGTCTGCAACTCATTAAGTAACGCAGGAATCTCGTCCAGTAAAAACGAAAAGCGCTCTTCTTTTGCTCCTAGTACAATAACAATTTCACGCGCTTGTAAGTAGTTTCCATTGTCGATCAGTGCGTCGTATTCTTCAAATCTTGGATTGAAGGATTCCCACTCTTTCTCCAATGGCTCCACTGCCGGTCCAAATGCGTACTGATGAGCTAAGATCTTTTTGCGCGCGGCACGGTGGTGTTCTTTTACCGTTTCTATTTCGAACCGATTTCTTTCTTCACTGCCGATCAGTTCGTTTAGTTCCTGCAAGATCATTCGCATCTCTTTTTCACATTCGTTCAGGATTTCGCGGATCTGTTTTTCTGTTTCCGTTGCTTTCTTAAAACGGAAACGATCCACTTGCCCTTCAGCATCCAGTAAAAGCATATCTACATTATGAAGGCGATCGTCTACTACTTCTGTCCAATTATTGCGCCATCTCTCGAACATTTCTTCTGTTTCGCCGGTCATGTTCAACTGCTTTACTTTCGTCATTTCTTCGAATATTGGCTCGTTTTGAATTTGTAATTTTTCTTGTTCCATTTCACTGATTTCTTGTATATGCTTTCGCCTAGACAGAAATGCCATCACTGTTAAAACAATGATGATAACTAATGGAATGATGACGTATATCATCTCACTATGATCCCCCTATCCCACACTTCGCGCATAAAGTGACTACTTTAGATATTATAGTATATCGTAACATGTTTAAAGCATTTTCGTCTTCTATTCACATCTTTTTTAAAAAACAACGAACTTTTTATCACATCCTAGGAAATTTCAAGAAGAATTTTCGTATTTCCATGTTCTTTTCTTACAAATTTTGCGAACTATTCAATTATACAACGAATAACAAGCCATCTTCATTTAAGTCACTATACTTTCTGATTATCCAAGTCTTGTCAATGCCTTCTCATCACTCAAACTTCGTTCGCTTCATTTGCATTCATTATCTGATAAACTATGTACGAGAAAGAGGTGGGCATAGTGGATAGCAAAGATCCGTATCAAGAAGACTTGGACGACGATGAGCTGCAAGATCTCGTACTCGAAGCGCAACGGGAAGCGTTAGAGAAAGCAGCAGCTGAAAAAAATGTCCGACGCACCTATCGTCCTTTCCCTAAGTGGATGTTTTGGATCATGGCCACTACTTTAGCACTCAGTACGTTCGCCATTGTTTTTCAGATATACTCCATTCCAGCATTGGAGTTTTTAAAAGCTTCGTCAGAGTTATCTTCAGATCCACAAATAGCAGAGTATAAAGAAGCGGTAGTTGTCGTAGCTACAGAAAATACGAAAGGTACAGGTTTTTCCATTAATGAACAAGGTACCATTCTAACGAATTATCATGTAGTTGAAGGAAATGAATCGATGATCGTCTCTTTCCCTGAAGGCGAACGATTTACCGCAAATGTCACACACGTGTTTCCAGACATCGATCTTGCGGTACTTGAAGTGAACGGAACGAATCTTCCCCACTTAACTTTAGCGAAAGAAACGACTTTTTATGATCATGAGCCGATTACGTTTATCGGAAATCCTTTGAGTTTTTCAGGAATAGCGAATAAAGGTCATACGATCGACTACACACAGCTGGCTGATTGGGATATACCTGTCGTGATGATTCAAGCGCCTGTCTATAGAGGAAATAGCGGAAGTCCTGTTATTAATGAAGAAGGCAAAGTAATCGGCATTGTGTTTGCTACATTAGATGAGGAAACGCATGGTAAAGTAGGGTTATTCATTCCTGTGGATGCTTATTATGAGGCAATAGCTAATGAAAAAAGTACGTGACTGAGAGACTTACACTTTTTACTCTTTATGTATACAAAAACAAAACCGGTCAAAGGAATCGATTCCTTTGACCGGTTTATTTACCATCTTATTTTTTAGCGACTAGTAATAGTCTACCTTTGTCTAGTTCGCTTTCGCCTTCTTCGGCTTCTGCTTTTGAAAGGCCAATCGCTTGCATCTGTGCGCGTAACGTATCGCCACGAGATGTGAACATGTTCTTCATTGTTTCGAGGAAGCCCATCTCTGCCATACCTACTTGTTCTGAATCCAATGCGTCTGAAATTTTGTCTTCACGATCTTCACTATGTGCGAAAACATAAATTTCGTCATGCGTGTAGCCTTGTGTTACTAATTCTTCAATCTTCTTTTTAGCTTGTACTGCGTTCTCTAGGAAAAACTTATCCATTTATCATTACCTCCGTTATATTTGTTTTCTGCTCTATTCATCTATACCTATTCTTAGCGATCCTTAAACAATAATGCTGAATTTCACGACCTTCGAACCATTGTCTTGTTTTAAACTGATAGATATTACATAATTTCTAGACTAGAAAACAAAATAATAGTCAGAATATGCTATACTTTCTTTATATTAAAGCGAAAACAGGGGGTTATTTCATTGTCCACACAACGTATTGAAGCTGGTCTAGAGAAAATTAAAGAGTATGTAAGTGAAGAAGAAGCCGAACGCATGATGACAGCGGATGCATTAAAAGAGTTGGCACCCGATTTACGGAAATACATAGTCGAGTTCGCGTATGGTGAAATTTATTCGCGACCAGGGCTCGACAGTAAACAAAGACAATTGGTGACTCTCGCTTCACTTGTTACTCAAGGAGCGACTACACAAATCAAAACGCATGTACAGCGTGCAGTAACGGTCGGTTTAACTAAAACGGAAATCGTGGAGAGCATGATGCAACTCATTCCATACGTTGGATTTCCACGTGTACAAACGGCGTTGACGGCAGCTAAAGAAGTACTCGAGCAAGAATAAATGACAATGAAAGCCGGCCAAGAGATTTGTCTTGGCCGGCTTTTTTTTACCATCTAAAGATCGCAGCTGCACCCGTTTCAACAGGCATCCGTTCTTTCGGAAGAACGACTACTTCGCCTCCGGTTTTAAAGACGATTTCTGCTAAGTCATCCAACACATCATCTACTGCAGATTCCTCCAGGTGTTTCGACTGAATTTCTCCTGTGTCTAGGTTGATTTTACCTGGATACAAATAATCGTCTTCCAATATAAGTCGTCTGATACGGTCTTCACTTGCCGCTTTAGCAATTTCTTCGATGTTTCCAGAAGCTTGGTCGCTCGCCTTAGCATTTTCAAAATTCTCCACTAAGTCTTTTGTTTTCTGTAAATACGTGGGTTCTACTAATTCCCAAGCCATTTTACGTAACTGCTCTAGATTCAAGGCATCAAAGTCGGACTTAATTCCATCGGCTTGCAAGTATGGATTATGACTTAACTCTTTAAACTGCGTCTGATATTCCGAAAGTGTGACTAAATATAAAGGAATTTCCATCGGCTTCGAGTAATTCTCTGCAACCGTTCGATCTACGTATCGGAAATAACGCTCAATATCGATGTCAATTTCATCTTTTTTACCCCCATGTCCATGCATCATGGCAGATCCAGCTCCACCCGAGTTACCTGTGCCTAAATGTGACTCGGTCACTTGATCACCAATCGCTTCATCTTTCGTTTTCGCCAATTCCTCGGGGATCTCTACTTCCTCTACACCATAGCGATTTCCTTCAAAAAGTTTGAATTCTTGTCTATTGACGCCGAGTAGATGATAACGGTCAGCAGATTGGAATACGCGAATAAGCGGTTTGATATGAAAACTGTCTGACACAATCGCCAATTCCGGTACAGGACGTTGTAGACGATAGGTTATGATCCGTTCCTTCGTTGCGAATAAAGCTAGTCCATCTCCTGCATGTGCCCAGAAAGGACGCTCGCCTTCCAGTTTCTCAAGTGGAGCCAATAGACTTTTCACTTCATTCGCAGAATGTTTTTTGGATAATTCTTCATGTACTGTTTGTAATAAGTTTTTAAATCGAATCGGGTCTTGTTGATTTTCAGGTCGATACCGGTGGGTCGGTTGATAAATGGAAATACATGTCTCCGCTTGCTCCCTCAAAAACTCATGAGGAAATTCGTTTACAATTTCTACGTTCATCCTAATCCCTCCAATGAAAATTTCCTGTATACAACAACAGGCTCTATTTTACTTGTTCCCTCTTCACTTGTTTGTAAACTATACGATTTCGATAGTATAGAATGTCCTTGACAAATCATTACATTCCCTGTATAGTTACTGATTGGGATTGATAACAGATCTGAAACAAGAAATGGCGTTCTGCAGATGTTTATTCGGAACACTTATTCATCACTGGCGCGACTATAGGGTCGCAAGGACGCAAAAGTAGGTAGGGTTTGCGTTGCTTAAGGGAAACAACCAGTAGAACAATGACCGCGGCAAAAGAGGTCCAATCAGAATCTACATGCTATATAAATCAACACATATAATCGTTGTCAAACGTAACATTTATTATCCTATACAAAAAGCGAGCTCCCCAATAGGGGACGCTCGCTTTTTTCAATTCACATCGCTTCAAATGCTTGATCTAAGTCTGCCATAATATCATCCATATGCTCTAGCCCTACAGATAAGCGCAGTAACGCATCAGACACACCCATCTTCTCGCGGTCTTCTTTTGGCACAGCGGAGTGTGTCATCGTCGCGGGGTGCTGCATTAGCGTCTCTGCATCGCCTAGACTCACCGCCAACTTGACGAGCGATAAATGATTCAGCAACTTCTGCGCCTCTTCTTTTCCGCCTTTGATCGTAAAGGAAATCAAACCGCCACCCATTTTCATCTGCTTCTTCGCAATCTCATACTGCGGATGCTGGTCATCAAACGGATAGAATACTTCTTCTACTTTCGGATGCTTCTGTAAATACTCAAAAAGTATCTTGGCATTGGCTGAATGTCGGTCCATTCGGATAGGTAATGTCTTAATACCGCGTAACATCAGCCACGCATCGAATGGTGAAATGATACCGCCAAAATCTTTTAACACAGTCCCACGAAGTGTCGCCATCTCGTCTGCATCTTTCCCAACGAGCAACCCTGCGATCACATCACCGTGTCCATTAATATATTTCGTTGCGCTATGAAGCACATAATCTACACCGAATGTTAAAGGTGTTTGAATATAAGGAGAGCAGAAAGTATTATCCACTACAACTTTCAAGTTATGGCGCTTGGCTACATTAACTACCGCTTCGAGATCTACCAACTCCATCGTCGGATTAATCGGCGTTTCTATATATATACATGTAGTCTCAGGCTTCACCGCTTGTTCAATCTCTTGTTCCGTTTTCATGGAGATTAAATCATGCGTGATATTATACTTCTCTTCCAATATTTTTAAGAATCCGAATGTGCACCCATAAATGCCACGCGAGCAAATCACATGATCATTGGCTTTTGTCAAATGAACGAGCACCGCACTGACCGCGGCCATCCCCGAGGCAAATGCAAGGCCTGCTGCCCCCTCTTCCATCTTGGCAATACGTTCTTCAAGCACTGCGACCGTCGGATTTCCTAAACGAGAATAAATATTCCCCGCTTCCTCACCAGCAAAACGCCGCTCTCCTTGTTCAGCCGAATCAAATACATAGGTTGAGGTTTGGTAGAGTGGCACAGCTAGACTTCCTTGATGATCTTTGCTGTCGTATCCTTCATGTATCATGGCCGTCTCTTTATGCCAATCGCTATTTTGCTTCATATTGATTCCTCCTAGTTATAACTTATTCTTGTTGCAATGAAAGCGCTTTAGTCTAGTGTACATCGATTGTTAGCAAAACGAAAGAGCAATCATTTTCATTTATTTAAATTTTTTAAAAAATGTCGATTTCCGTTCTAGGTGGATGCTTTCCACTACCATCTGCTGCGTGTTGTGGTTAGTTCATGTTGTTTTTTAAAACCGAAGTGTATTTCTTTAATTCACATTCTAGAAATGAAACGCTTGACCTAAATCCGATAAATTGGTATGCTAGGATTTGTGTAAAATATTCGCAGCAGTTATGTGTTCTGTTTTGTCCAGTCTATTCCTTTTTTAAAGGTGCACCACGTAACCTCGAGGCTGCAGGGGCGAAGTTGCAAGATTATAGAATGGCAGATGGATTGAACATATCTGGTCTTATTTTACAACAAAATAAAACCAACAGAGGAGGAGTCTCTCATGGCTCGATATACAGGTCCATCTTGGAAATTGTCACGCCGTTTAGGTATCTCACTAACAGGCACTGGTAAAGAAATTGAAAAGCGTCCATACGCACCAGGACAACACGGTCCAAACCAACGTAAAAAACTTTCCGAATACGGAATGCAATTACAGGAAAAACAAAAACTACGCTTTATGTACGGAGTAAACGAACGTCAATTCCGCACACTATTCAACAAAGCTGGTAAAATGCAAGGTATTCACGGTGAAAACTTCATGGTTCTTCTTGAAACTCGCTTAGATAACGTTGTATACCGCATGGGTCTTGCACGCACTCGTCGTGCAGCTCGTCAGCTAGTCAACCACGGTCACATCTTGGTAGACGGCAAGCGCGTTGACATCCCTTCATTCGCAGTGAAAACTGGTTCTGAAATCTCTCTTCGTGAGAAATCTCAAAACTTGACTGCTATCGAAGAAGCACTAGAAGTGAACAACTTCGTTCCAGATTTCGTAACTTTCGATAAAGAAACGAAAAAAGGTACATTCGTACGCCTTCCAGAGCGCGGCGAATTAGCTGCTGAAATCAACGAAGCATTGATCGTTGAATTCTACTCTCGTTAATAAGTTTGCATTGCAAACAGCGGTATTAAAAGCCTTAGAAACCTTGTAAATTCAGGGTTTCGGGCTTTTTTTGTTTTATTTCGATCATGCATGTAGCCCCATTAAAAAGCATGTATTTGGGGCTGAATTGGGGCTAGTTTGGGGCTAACCTTTTTTTCAGGCATAGAAAAAGCACCTCCTTAGAGATGCTTACCAAAGTTATTCTTGAAAATCTTTTCTTTCTGATAGGCTTTTCAGAATTCCGATTATCCTGTCAAAATGATCAGTACCATTGCCCACCGCATTGTTAGCAGCTTCAATCACTCTCTTGTACAAAAATTCAGGCACATTCTCTTTGTTGTCTTCCATCAGAAAAATAACCTTTGCGATCCACTCTTCATATTCTACACCCGTTACATAGCAACCGCCGTACATCGCAGGCTCTTTGTTTCTTTCAACAACAATTTGGCCATCTTCGATTAATTTATCAACTACAGACATTATGTTTCACCCCCTCACTGACAATATTCGTCAAAGAAGGTGAATTTCCTCTTTTACTGCTCATTATATACACGACCGCCTTCTATTGTTTGTAATCCAGGACAGGTCGCTCGGAGTGGGAAGGTTAAAAGAATAATTCCTACATTAAATTCGTTATACTTATAACGAAAAATGCTTCTACTGAACAATCGAGGTTCTGAGTTTAACAACATGATAATTATCTATTTGAGAAACGTCTTTGTAATTCCAAGATCTTGTTTTCCAATGTTTTTTCTTGTTTTGCTTCTTGGCGTTTTTTACCCATTACCATATTTTCCTGAATAACTTTTTGATTCAATGCCATTCGTTCAGAATCATTATCTGTGAGATCACCTGATACTTGATTCCAAGAGATTATTTCTATCCCCCTGTATTGCTCATATAAATCATCTATTTTTATTGTGTCGCTAAAAACGCCGTCCTCTGTATGTATATAAGGTATGTCTAAATGGTAAGCATATAAAAGTGACACGAATTCACCTAAATCATTTATCGTTTTCGATCGATTATCTGTATCCTCAAATCCCCACCGAATTAGTTCCTGGTCAATTATCTTTTTTGTTATAGTATCTAAACTACTACCATCCAATACAGCCAGACCTTTATTTTCATAGTCGATAAAAAATGTAGATATCTTTTGAAACCTACCATTGTCTTCTTTCCATTTTAAAATTTCATTCTTCACTACTTCAACAACACCGACAGTGCAGAATTTCTTTATGTAAGCTTCATGAACCTCACCCAAACAAACATTTACCCATATATTCGAATCGCATATACACTTGTAAGCAGGAATCGTCATGCTAACTCAACTCCTTCTCGATAAAGTCCATTATTGAAAAGACTTTACTTTTACTAATCTTATTTTCCGAATGTAATTTCTCCAATAAGATAAACAATTCTCTACTAATATATGTATTTTTAGAAGGTTGAATTAAATTAACAGAAAGGTTTAAATCTAATGTTTTTCGAATTAATTCATCTTGTCTAGCAGGTATGCCTAATGCATATCTTGATGATAGATTAGAGTTTGGGTATATCTCTATTATCTTACGAACCATTGAGGAATAACTAACCTGAAAGTAATGCTGTAATTTGATTATATGATCGTACGAAATATATTTGGCATTATTGCTATTTCTAATTCCCATCTCCCAGAGCTTTTCTGATAAGTGATTTTTATCTAGTAAAACTAACGAAGCAAAATAGTCAGCTTGGTATTCTATTTCACTATTTTCCTGTTCATTTACTATACTTACAGATCCTGTACTTTCAGTGAACCAATGATAAACTTCATGCCATAATGAGAAATTCTGCCTACCTAATACATGGTTTTTATTCACAAAAATAAAGGTATCTTCGCCAATTGTCATGCAAAATCCCGAAACTTCCAAAGGAGCTGCCGATATCAAAACGAAGATACCTAAACTTTCTATTTTACTTATGGAATTTTTCATTGGCATTTCTATAATACCTGGAAAGCTTTCTTTAAATTTTAGAAAAGTTTCCTCGGTTGCGGCTTTTAATTTTCCTTTTTTTACATTATCATTACCCAATTTACGAACCTCCACAATCAAACGTGAATATTACCGTTTAATTTTTTAAGTAACGCCACATCTAAAAAGAAGTTACTAATATTTGAGATTTTGTTTGTAATTTCATCATCTTCTTTATCGTGTACACTTCTGAAACTAATCGGTTTTACTTCTTCATCCTGCAATAGCTCATCAACTGATTTACCGATTATTTTTGAAACAACTTGATAATGCTTTGCTTTAAACCTAACTTGTTCGCCTAAAATGTCTAGGACTAACTCCTCTTCAACAGAGTATAATGAAGCGACATCTCGTAACGAAAAATCCATACTATTCAACTTAGAATTAACCAACTTAGAAAGCTGATATTGAGTATATTTTGGTACAGCAATCGCCATAACAAATTCCTCCCTCCACTTACTATCATATAGTATGATTAACTTTTTGTGAAGCATGATTAACTTAGGTGAGATATTACAGTTCATACGATAGGCTTGCCTTATTCAATCCATCTAAATACCCGATGCCATCACCATATTTGTATTTACTGCCAGATTCATTTTGCGGGATTGCTTCTCATTCTGCAAACGTTACATGATTTATCATAGCTTGTAGCACTATTTCTTCTCAAATAATAAGGACAAAAAGTGACGTAGCGCAATGCTGCCATCAAATGTTGTCCTCCGGTTGGCCAGGGGAGAGTTTATTTATTCTCATAATAGAATCTTTCGATTTCATCGTAATCAGCCAAATATCTTTGTATGGAGCCTATTAAATCTAAAACCGACCAATATTCTATTCCGTAAGAAGTAATTTTTTCAAACCCGTTTATCATATCAAAGTAGTCAATGATCTGATCTAATAATGCTAGGTGCCCTTTTATAAATATCCTGAACTCTATATCCATAATATGTTCATGGTTAATATGGTTAATATTGTCAATTTTATTCTGTGTTTCTTCGAGATAATACATCATAACATCATATTTTTCTCGGCATAAATCTAATGCTAAATTGCAATCTTTAATTTTATTTTTATCTGTTTGAGCAATATTCCCTTCAAGCTTACTATTTTGTGTTTTATTCCAATCGTAATTAAATTGCTTTAATTGAAAGTAGAGCCTTTTTGAGATGTCTAGGTAATTGTTTAAATGAAGCACCTTACTAATAAGTAAATTAACGTCTTTTTTCTTTTGCTCATTCTTTAAGCCCTTTTCAAATACTTTAATCGAGAAATAGCCTGCGATAGATGCGCCCGCGAGAGACCCAGCAAAAGTAGAAAGTGAACCTAAAAGGTTTTTATCAAATTCACTAAACACAACTCCATTATACATTCCACTAATCAAGATTCCTACGCAAGAAAATAACACTAAAACCATTATCCACAATATCTTGTTTTCTAGTTTTCTCTCATCCAAAAATTCTCTCCCTCTTCCCTCCACATCCTCCAGACTTATACCTAAAGCGGTACAAACTCATACTCTCAATGCTCTGGTAATTCCCCAACCTTGCAACTTCATCAGAATCTATATTAAACAAGTGATTGATAATTCAATTATATCAACTTCTGCACCTTATTCATCATAATTTTTCTATTTTACAATATCAGCGCCTTCTCTCACATCCCAGGGAACACCTTTCATTTCCACTATCCATGTCCCATGCTCCAGCAGCTTACTCATCCCCTCCTTTAAATCATACTCACTACGCTGCATAAACCCGCCCACATCCACAATCCAGAAAACGCTTGCCTGATCAATCATCACATTATCCCGATCCAAATCATGAATTACCAAATCATACTCATCAAACACCTTAGCAAACTCATGTAAATCCTGGCAAAACTTCTCATAATCGAACCGGATTTTAAACCAGGGAACCCACGGCCGGAAAAATAGATCGCTCCCATGAATGCGCTGCATGATGTACCATTTCCCTCGCTCGCAATAATCGTATACTTTCGTGATGAATGGTCGGCCTGCCAGCTCTTCCAAAATTATACCGTGATTCTGAAAATGATGGCCAGTGCTTACCTTGAGAACCATTTCGTTATCAAACACATATACTCTATATTCCGCACCCCATCCAATAAGTTTTAATTGTGAAGGGCAGAACACATCGTACTTAGTCGCGCACCTCTTTCTTTTCATAAATAAAGAAAGCAGCCCATTTGCAGGCTGCTCAATGTATAGTTTCTATGTTTACAGAACTTCTTTAATACATCGCACGAATACGTTCAAAACATTCCATCAATATCCTTCTATCTTCAAGCAAAAAGAAATCAGCTGTTTTGTAAAAAAGTAATTAAAGAGTATTCAGGATCAACTACTCTTCCCCTTTGTTTTAATACGACACCAGTGATTTTCGAGAAAAAACTATAATCATGATACATCCTGTCTTTCCATTGGAAATATTGACACAAATTTCATAATTAACCATTAATAATTAATGATTTTGATGTATAATTAATAAGTCGGAATTAATTAATTATTTTTATTGCTATTAATTCTCATAAAAAAACTAATGAGGTGATAATGTGCTAGCAATTGCAGCAGTAGGTATGCTTATATTTATGTTTTCATTACTTTATTTAGCCTACCATTTACTAAAAAAGATAAAAGATAGAAACCGTACTTTATCAGGTAAGATCTTCTACCCTGCCTTAACTGGTGGGCTAATATTGTTCATTATCGGAGCTGTTTATACAGATTTACATGTTAGAGCTGATCTTGAAGAAGCTCAACAGAAAAATATTGATTTGATTGCAGAAAATGAAGAATTAAACTTGTTGTATACAGAACTCCAAAAAGAAAATAAAGAATTAGTGGAAGAAAGTACAAGTGCGAATGAAGAAATTGATAATTTAACTACAAAACTGGCCAGTTCAGAAAAAACAGCAAAAGATTTAAAAGAAAAGCAAATGACTCATGATGCAAAAAGTAAGGAGTTTGAAAAGGAAATCACTGAGCTAAAGGCGAAAAACTCGAATTTGTCAGATGAAGTTAGTACTCTAAAAGATGGGGTTGCAAGCAGTAATTCACCGTCAGTCTCAAGTTTATCTAGTAACGAATCAGGATACTCTTCTAATAATTCTGTTTCAAATCCAGGCCAATCATATTATCAGAATTGCACAGCAGCAAAAGCTGCAGGAGCTGCACCTGTATATTCTGATGATCCTGGATATGGTCCCCACTTAGATCGTGATGGCGACGGCGTCGGGTGTGAATGATTTTCTTGAAGATGCAATAAAAACTATTCTCTACAATCCTATTCTCTTCTTTTAATCACTTAAATCGCTCTAACTTTTAGGGGTCACATCATGTCAGGTACCTTATTATAGTTTATTTAGTACACAAGTAATTTTTTACGATGCAAGTTCTTTATATGCTTCCATCGTATCTCACAACGATTATACGATTTTCATAATCTCCTATTCATTTAAATATAATTGCCTAGGAGGTGTTTTTTTGGATGGTAATAAAAGGTTGGCAGTTGAACTTGCTAAGGCTTTAATTCAGAATAACCATGTAAAGCCGGTTTTCAATAAGAGATACGATAGCGATACAAATATCATTGTATACACCATTGAAGAAAACGAGTTTTCCTTTAACGATATCGTATTGCATTTTGAAGAGTGTCTAAAGAAATCTAAAGAATATCACTAGAGCCTTGAATGGCTCTTTTTCTCATGGAAATACCTCTTACTTTGCAGGTGCTTCTTTCGGCTTGGCATATACAATGGTATCTAAATTATCTTTTTCAGTACTGTTCCCTTTGACTAAAGCGTTATTTATTATAGAGTACCTCCACACCAAACTTTCATAATCCGTTTAAACAATCGTAATTGCTTTTCACATTTTTTATTTATCGAATTTTTTAGTAATCATTCTCATCCATCTCAACCTCAAATATGTCTTTAATCTTCTGAGAAGCCACCCCACCATAATTCACATAACCCGTCTCCGGCCAATAAACTGATCGGGTCATACTCCCATCTACTAGTTCAATTCCGAAAAACACACGCTTTCCTTCTGTTGCACGCCTATCTGGTTCATAGGGCATTACTAGCAACTCTTCAACCAGCTGCTCCGCATGCTCGTCTGTAAACTCCCCAATGAACGATAAATCTTGCTCACTTTGCAAAATAACTCGTTGTACTTTCCCTTCTATATCTAAAAAATCTCCAACCGTTTCAGCCTTATCAGATTCGGTTGCTTCGTATACCTTCCCGTCCGCTATAATTCGGAATGCCGGATCATAGCCTTTCATCGCAAATAACTTTGTGCCTTTTTGCAAATAAGCTGCATCACCATTTTTCGTTTGATGATTCGTTCCCGCATGGCCATCCAATATATATTTTACTTCTCCTATTTCACCAGCAGTTTCCGAGTCCTTATTAAGCTTGTTTATTTCATAGTTCGCTTCATATGTCGTATCATTCCATTTCACAAAATCTACCCAGTCAATAATCGTGTTCTGCGGTGATGGATTGAAAGAGCAAGCTGTCAGCAACAATACAATGGGAAGTAGTAGCATCCGTTTTCTCATAATTCTCCACTCCTTTTGAACGTAGACGTAAATTTTGGTTTTATGTTACAAATGACTAGCACGTTGGCTTTGCACACTATATAGAGCCGAGAAGCAAAAAGGATACTACGTACGAAAACTTTTCGCAGCAAATAATGACCAACGAAATATTCGTCGTCGAGATGCTTCTCGACACTATATTTATTCTTTTATTCTTTAATTCTTTAATTTCTTAAGTTCTTTGGTTATAGGTCGTCCCAATATGATATGGTGTATCGTTTCATTTTGGTACGCTCCTTCGTTTCAATGTGATACGTCCGTTGTACCACTTAGAAACATGCAATCAACTATATTTTATTGTTTTTATTACAAAATATTAGGAAGCAAGAATTCATTATGATAAGTAAATAAATCAAATAAAAAGAACGTCCCTCGAAAGGACGCTCTGAATGACTATTTATGCTCTATCTTCCGTAACTGAAACATATTGTACGTCTCTATAAAAGAAACAATATAACGTTCCTTTACTATCCGTAAAAACAATATCATTGCTTCGGGAATTTGTTGCGATCCCTAATGCCTCTTCTTGATCTGCCGCTTCAACTGTTCGTAAAATGCTTTCAGCGCCTGCAAAGTGGTATTGTACTCTGTACTTTTTCAAACTTCTCACTTCCCTCTATCTACAGTATTCGACATAAAGAAAGAAAACCCTTTTTTGCAAGGATGTGAACACTAAGTTTTCGTGTTTTCTTAAACATTCACGGATGTCGTCCCTTAAATAACTTCTTTAGAACAATAAAAAAATAAGAATATATGTTCTATACAAGTCATTTAAAATATGGTAAGATAAAAAACAAATATAAGGTAAATGCTTCTTAAATGTGCTTATTTTATGAAAATAAAAAAATAGGAGGGTTTTCATGACAGACCGTGAACTTCTTGAACTCTTAGTCGACAAAGTTAGCAATATGGAGCGAGATGTTTCTACACTAAAGACCGATATTTCTATTATCAAAGAAGAACAAAAGTTTATGAAACAGGCAATTTCAGAACTAGATACAAGCTCCATTGCCCACATCCAGAAAGCCGATGCGTTATCTGAACAAATCTTTTACAACAAAGTAAAATCAGATGATATGCGTAAAATTCAGCGCTTACTAAACGACCACGACACAGATATCCGCATTATCAAAAAGTTGTTAACTAAATAAAAACGTATTATTTTACAGTGCTTATGCATCAAACTTCTTTGTTCGTTCAAACGAATATGACTGTTTTACATAGGCACTTTTTATGATTCCTGCTATCAGTTATACATGTTATTTCTAATACAAAAAGGCACCTCCGAGGAGATGCCCATTTGCCCATTATGAATTGCGCAACTTATCATACATTCGATCCATGATACTTACTAAAAAACCTTCATGCTTATTTAAAGCGGCTGAAGCAGCCTTCGACGATATTTTCATCTCGCATCGCTGTCGCTTGTTTGTTCGCTACGTTCCATAGTTTGAACGCTTCGACCAATTCTTGATGCTCACTGGCGAAAATGTCAGGTGGTGTTTCTTCTTTAATGGTTGTCGCCACACTAGTAAATCGCTTAGCGGCCCCTTTGACACCTTCTGGACTTTTTTCTTCAACCGCATCGATCATTTCATTAATCGCGTCGCCTATTAACCCTAATGTCATAGCGTACAGCATATACTCTTTTTTCACTTTCTTATCTCCCAGTTAAACAAACTTCACCATACTATACTTCTTTTTCCCACGTCTCACAATGGTGAATGCGTCTTCTAAACGTTGCTCTGCTCCTACTGTGAATGCTGTATCTGTAATACGCTCTCCGTTGAAAGAAATTGCGCCGTTCGTCACGTCTTCACGTGCTTGGCGTTTGGATGGAGATACACCTGCTTGCACAATGAAATCGACGATGTTTTGATCGACTTTTTCCATTTCGACAGTCGGTACGTCTTTAAACGCATCTTTCATTTCAGTAGCCGTCAATGCTTTTAAGTCTCCACTAAATAGCGCTGCTGAAATACGTAGCGCTTGATCCAGTGAGTCCTGACCGTGAACAAGACGCGTCATTTCTTCCGCTAACGTCTTCTGCGCTTTACGTAAATGTGGCTCTTCTTGTACGGTTACTTCAAGCTCTTCGATTTCTTCACGGCTTAGGAATGTGAAGATTTTCAAGTATTTCACAACGTCCGCGTCGGCTGCGTTGATCCAGAATTGATAGAACTCGTATGGCGATGTTTTCTTTGCATCGAGCCATACCGCGCCGCCAGCAGATTTACCGAATTTCGTGCCATCTGCTTTTGTTACTAATGGAATGGTAAAGCCGTATGCCTGTACTTCTTCTTCATGCATTTTGCGGATGACTTCTAGACCTGTCGTGATATTTCCCCACTGATCTGATCCACCGATTTGCACGCGGCAATTATGGTGATCGAATAAGTGATTGAAATCTGCACCTTGCATCAACATGTACGAGAATTCCGTGAAGGAAATTCCTTGATCTAAACGGGATGCCACATTATCTTTTGCTAGCATGTAATTGACGCTTAGCAATTTACCGTAGTCACGTAAGAATTCGATCAATGACATGGAACCGATCCAGTCATTATTGTTGACAAGTTTCGCACCATTTTCTGTTTGGAAATCAAAAATCATTTCTAATTGTTTTTTGATTCCGCGAACATTCGCGTCTACTTGTTCTGTCGTCTGTAATTGGCGTTCTTCAGAGCGTCCAGATGGATCTCCAATCATCCCTGTCGCGCCACCGATTAATAGAATCGGCTGGTGTCCGTGTAACTGGAAGCGACGCAATGTCAGCAACGGTACGATATGACCGATGTGCATACTATCTGCTGTTGGGTCTACCCCGCAGTATAGTGAAATCTTTTCGTCTGTTAGCAGCTTCTCAAGACCTTCTTCATTCGTCTGTTGGTATAGCAAGCCTCTCCAACGTAAATCATCCATTAATTCATTCGACATGTTTATTTCCCCCTATTTTCAACATAAAAAGTCCCCACACGATCACTAAATGATCATGCAGGGACGTTAGTTGAGTAATTATAACGCGGTACCACCCGGCTTGAGAGTAAATACTCTCCGGCTTTGAGGCGCTCGTAACGTTGCGCAAAACGTACACTCCAAAACTGTAATTCATGTATAGTGCACCGAACAGCTTCCACCAACCGCTGTCTCTCTAGAACGGAACTCACTATCATTACTTCGGTTTTTTCGACATGTAATTTCGTATGAGTTCAATTTTACCCAACTTCCAATGAAAGTCAACAATTATTGCATATTTTCTCCTGAATCTGTGATATAATGAGTAAGATTTTTGGGGGGAGAAAACTTTGAATAACGAAAAGAATAATAGAATTAAGCAACTCGAAGATAAGTTTGAACAAGCGAAAAAAGAGCCTTGGGCTAGAAAACTTCGCATCGGAACTGGCGTACTTTGGAACTTGTTTATATTACTCATTATCTTCGCCGTCATTGGGGCGGTATTTGCGGGTTCAGTGGGTGCAGGATATTTCGCTTCTCTCGTTGCGGAAGAACCTTTGCGTTCTAAGGAAGAACTTCGTGATCAGGTGTTTAATTATGAAGAGACATCTGAAATGTACTTTGCAGACAATATTTATCTAGGCAAAATCAACTCGGATATCGAACGCCGACAAATTACGCTAGATCAAGTTTCACAGTATGCACTGGACGCTGTACTGGCTACTGAGGATGAATACTTTGAAGAACACAATGGTATCGTGCCAAAAGCGATATTCCGTGGTGTATTCCAAGATGTGACGAACTCAGACAGTCAAACAGGTGGATCGACACTTACTCAGCAGTTAGTGAAAAACCAGATCTTGACGAACGAAGTTTCTTATGAGCGTAAAGCTAAAGAAATTTTGCTAGCTATGCGCTTGGAACACTTCATGACGAAAGATGAGATTCTCGAAGCCTATTTGAACATCATTCCGTATGGTCGGGATGTGTCGGGACAGAATATTGCCGGCATCGAAACAGCCGCACGCGGAATCTTCGGCATTAAAGCTGCTGATTTAAGTTTACCGCAAGCTGCGTATATTGCAGGTATTCCACAAGCGCCTTATACGTACACACCATTCTACAGTAAAAATCAAGGAATTAAAGAACGGGAAAAACTTATGTACGGTGTCAACCGAATGAAAACGGTATTGTTCAGAATGCGTGATGCAGGGTATATTACGGATGCAGAATGGAAGGAAGCAAAAGCTTATGATGTAACTAAAGACTTTAGACAACCTTCACGTCGTGCAACCGAACGTTATCCGTATGTCACGCAAGAAATTCAAAATCGCACGATCGAAATTTTAGCTGAAGTTTTAGCTGAAAAAGATGGTATCGACACAGACCGTTTTGAAGGAGATTCCAAGATCAAGGAAAAATACGAAATCATGGCAGACCGTTCTATGCGAACAGACGGCTATCGTATTTACTCGACTATCAACAAAGAGCTGTATGACAAAATGAATGAAGTGGCTGACAGCTTCAGATACTACGGTTATACGTATACTTCTGAAACAATGGATGAAGAATCAGGCAAAATGATTACTAAAGAAAACCCTGTTCAAGTCGGTGCATCGATGATCGAAAACCATACCGGGAAAGTACTTTCATTCGTTGGTGGCCGTGATTACGAACTTGAAGCATTGAATCACTCCACTCAAGCTTACCGACAAAACGGTTCTTCCATGAAACCATTACTGGTTTATGCACCTGCCATTGAATATGGTGTAATTGGTGCGGGAAGTCCACTAGTGGATGTGAAGTTTAGGAAAGGCAGTTACGCTCCCGGAAACTACTTTGACCGTGAGCTCGGTGTATTGCCGGCCCGCGAATCACTGGCACGTTCACAAAACTTATCTACTATTCGTCTATATGACCAGATAATAGATCGAAACCCTATTGATTTCCTTAAGAAAATGAAGTTTAAAAATGCTACGGATCAGGCAGGCAGCGGTCTTTCTGCATCCTTAGGTACGATGGATGTCACTGTAGAGGAAAACACAAATGCTTTCGCTACATTTGCCAATGGCGGTCAATTCATCGAATCGTATATGATCGAACGAATTGAAGACATGAAAGGTAATATAGTATTTGAACACAAAGCAGAACCCGTGGAAGTGTTTAGTCCGGAAACTTCTTATATCATCACCGATATGATGCGTGATGTATTAAAAGGATATGGTACGGCTGCCAGATTGCCTGGCTTGATGAATTTCCGTCCGGATTTAGCTGCTAAGACGGGAACATCGCAGAATTACGGAGACGCTTGGTTAGTCGGCTATAACCCGAACGTATCATTGGGTGTCTGGATGGGCTATAAAAACAGGAATACACCGTTATATCATGGCTACAACAGTGGTCAAATGCATCCATCAGAACGGACAGCACGATTGTACGGACAATTGATGAATACAGCCAACGCTGTAATACCTGAAACTATTAAAGCGAGAGATACTTTTAAACGCCCTAATGGCGTCGTCACACGTTCATTCTGTGGCATTTCAGGTCTCGCTCCTTCTGCCGCTTGTTCAGCAGCAGGACTCGTTCGATCGGATTTATTTAATTCGAAAAAGATGGTACCTACGAAAGCGGATGACAGTATTGTTTCATCAGCAGCCGTTCGAGTGAATGGTAAACTGTATCAGGCGTTAGCTTCTACTCCTCGTGAATTTGTCACGTCTGGTGGAGTTGGCGTAACTTCTGAATACGGCAAGCGGATGCTTGGACGCTTAGGCGGAAATCCTTCTAAACTACTTGCAGGTCGTGGCAGTTATTCAAGCGGTGTCGCAGGCGGCACATTCCCTGCAGACAATGTACCACCTACAGCCGTATCGGCAGCACAAAATGGTTCAGTTCTTACATGGACTAGTTCCGCTTCAAATGATGTCGTCGGGTATTACATCTATCAAAACGGTACCAGAATCGGTACGGTTCATGACGGAGCTTCTAGATCGTTTAAAGTCGGATATGGTTCATACAGTGTGCGCGCAGTGGATATTACCGGACAACTTTCGGGGCCTTCGAACACCGTAACCAATGCCGCACCTACACCAAAAGCGGAACCAAAACCAAATACGGACTCTGGAACAAAACCAGGTACGACAACTCCAGAAACAAAGCCTGATGCAAAACCGGATACAAATTCCGAATCGAAGCCGGAAACTAAACCGGAAAGTACACCAGAATCTACACCAGAAACAACACCTGAAGCTACACCGGAACCAAAGCCGGATGCAGCTCCAGCAGCAAAAGAATAATTAAAGAACCGGATGACAATGCTAGACTGTCATCCGGTTTTATTTTGTCTCTCCAGGATTTTACTAACGTGATGGAGAAACTTCTCCTCCCTCTTCTTCATTCCAATCACACTATTTTTACTATCCACCTATAAATTCCAACAATTCAGTGATTTAATGATAATAATATACTTTTCCCCAATATAAATTGTATACTTAACACAGAGTAGCACGTACTGAACGTACATCGAGCTTTCGAATGTACAAAGAGTAGAAATATTAGGAAGAGGTGAACTGCGTGGAACATAAAAAGACCTACTTTTCCAGATCATTTCCACATGACGAGGGTGAACTGGTCATTGAAGGGCCTGTTTCATCAGAGCGACTGGCATCGTTTGAATTTCACGAAGGACTGAAAGCATTCCGTCCATCTAAACAACAACAACAAGCCTTAGTGAAAATCGCCGCGTTTCCTGAAGGTCGGATCAATGTAGCGAGAATCGATAATATGATTGTTGGGTATGTTACGTTTCTCTATCCCGATCCACTCGAACGCTGGTATGAAGCAGACTTGGCCAATTTAATAGAACTAGGCGCCGTCGAAGTTGTTGCAGCTTATCGCGGCGCCCGTATCGGTAAATCCTTACTGGAATTATCGATGTTGGATGATGCGATGGAAGATTATATTATTATTACGACTGAATATTATTGGCACTGGGATCTAAAAGGAACTGGGTTGACCGTATGGGATTATCGCAAAATGATGGAGAAAATGATGCGGGCAGGTGGCTTGGAATTCTTCTCTACTGATGATCCCGAAATTTGCTCGCACCCCGCCAATGCATTAATGGCAAGGATTGGAAAACGTGTCGATCAAGAATCCATCGAACGCTTTGATCGTGTGCGTTTCAAAAATCGTGTTAATTACTGAAAGTGAGGAATGATCATGCTAATACAAGACATTATGAAAACAGACGTGATTACGCTTAATTCTACACACACCATTGCAGATGCAGTTCAACTGATGAAGGAAAAACGAATCCGCCACATTCCCATCGTAAAAGACGGGCAGATAGAAGGTCTAGTTACAGACCGTGACGTCAAAGAGGCTTCTCCTTCAAGCATTTCGGAGAGATTGGAACCTTCACTTTATGAAACGACACTTGACAAAATTATGAAAACCGATTTATTGATTGGACATCCGCGAGACTTTGCGGAGGAAGCTGCGTTAATGTTTTATACGTATGAAATTGGGTGTTTGCCCATCGTTTCTAATTATCAACTAGTCGGAATTCTAACTAAAACTGATTTATTGTATAACTATATTGAATTAACAGGTGCCAATCAGCCAAGTTCACATATCCAAATTCGCGTTCCAAACACACCGGGTATTCTATATGAAGCATCTAAAGTATTTCACGACCATAATACAAACGTCCTGAGTGTCCTTGTCTATCCTTATCAAGATAATGAAGAGTACAAAATTTTAGCTATTCGCATTAAGCGAATGAACCCTCTTCCGATTATCGAAGGTTTAAAAAAGCAAGGATTCGAAGTTCTTTGGCCGAGCGAACCGGAGATGGGCTTATGAAAAAACAAGCGAGTTTTATCTTTTCTCCCGACCAACTGAACTACGAATTTTCGGATACCCACCCTTTTAATCAAAAGCGAATCATTTTGACAAAAGATTTACTAGATGAAATGAACACGATCGAGCCAGATGAAATTGTCATTCCACGCATAGCCACAGATGAAGAATTGCTTCTGGCTCATGATGCAAAGTATATCGAAATCGTAAAAAAGCGAGTATAGGTGAGGTCAGCGAAAATATCGGGAGTATTTACGGTATCGGTACGGAAGATACACCCTTCTTCACCGGCATGCATGAAGCGAGTGCATTGCTCGTAGGCGGTACACTAACCGCGATTGAAGAAGTAATGGAAGGTCGTTCAAGATATGCGCTGAACCTCGGCGGCGGCTTGCATCACGGCTTCCAAGGGAAAGCTTCTGGCTTCTGTATTTATAACGATAGTTCAGTAGCTATCAAATACTTACAGCAAAAATATGGAGCTCGCGTATTATATGTGGATACTGACGCTCACCACGGCGACGGAGTGCAATGGACGTTTTACGATGACCCGAATGTTTGTACATTCTCTATCCACGAAACAGGTCGCTACTTGTTTCCTGGGACAGGCAATGTGACAGAACGAGGAAACGGAGCAGGTTACGGCACATCATTCAACTTCCCTGTCGACGCATTTACAGAAGATGAATCGTTCCTACATATTTATAAGACGGCCTTGCGGGAAGTAGCGGAACACTTTAAGCCCGACGTCATTCTTACCCAAAACGGAGCAGATGCACACTACTTCGATCCACTCACGCATCTGTATGGCACCATGAAGATTTACGAAGAAATTCCGAAACTAGCAAAAGAAATCGCAGAAGAATTCTGTGAGGGGAAATGGATTGCAATAGGCGGTGGCGGATACGACATCTGGCGTGTAGTGCCACGGGCATGGTCGCACTTATGGCTTACTATGAAAGGCATCGCTACACCAACAGGGAGACTTCCAGAAGCTTGGCTAAATAAATGGCAACCTCAATCACCTGTTTCCCTTATCGAGACGTGGGAAGACCCTGAAGACTTATATGAACCCGTTCCCCGTAAAAGTGACATCAACGAAAAAAATGAGCAAATGCTAACGAGAGCTTTGCACGTCATTCGAAAATCATAATAAAAAGCAACTTATCGCTAAGATAAGTTGCTTTTCGTGTTTATATTTTTTAAAAATAAGGTCTTAGTGTTTTAGATTCAAAACACCCATTCATCTTCGTGACAGACAGTGAATGCCGCTTACTTCTTAACCGACTGCCGCTCTTCCAAATAATAAGGCAGAACCACTTCGGTCTCTTCTACTTCTTCCTTATTCATCAACTTTGTCAACAAACGCATCGATACGGCACCCAAGTCATACAACGGTACTACAATCGCAGTCAACTGCGGACGAACAATACGCGCAAGAATAGAGTGTTGGAAACAAATAATCTCCACATCCTCAGGAATTCTAAGATTCTCATCACGCACACCATTCATAATACCGATTGCGACTTCGTCACTGCTCGTCATGACAGCCGTTGGAGGATTAGACAGCTTACCGAGCACATTCCAGCTCTCATAAGCGTCATCATACGTATTGTCGGTTTCCACGATCAATGACTCGTCAATCGTCATCCCCGCTTCTTCCAACGCACGAATATACCCAACACGCTTGCACAGTCGATTAATGTCCCGCGTAAATGGTCCTGAAACAAACGCAATACGCTGGTGGCCATTGTCGATTAGCTTCTTTGTTACATCATATGCCGCTTGTTCATGATCAATATTGACAGATGGTAAATTGGTTTCAAAATCCAATGTCCCTGCCAAGACGATTGGAACGTTCGCTGTTTTCATTTCTTTCCGTACTTCAGGTGAAATAGAATCACTCATGAAGATCAATCCATCTACTTGCTTGCCTAAATGATCTTCAAACAACTCCACTTCCCGAGAGGTACTCTTGTCCGAATTGGATATGATGATATTGTATTCATACATCGTGGCAACGTCTGCAATCCCTCTAGATAACTCGGCGTAGTAACTCTTGGACATATCGGGGACAATTACTCCAATCGTTGTAGTACGCTTGCTGGCAAGTCCACGAGCGACGGCGTTTGGCCGGTATCCCAATCGTTCAATACAGTCCAATACTTTTTTGCGAGTCGCCGGCTTCACGTTTTGATTGCCGTTCACTACACGTGAAACCGTTGCCATCGATACGTTTGCTTCTCTCGCTACATCGTAAATAGTGATAGCCATTTTTGCTCCTCCTGTCTTTATACTTTATTAGTATACCGTGTTCTGCTGGATTTTTGTGTTTTTCTGTGAAGAAACCTGTCATTCTATACAGAAAAACACCGACCTTTACTAATAAAGGACGGTGTTGGATGTTTTAGATCGTTTGGTGCGTGTTCATGAAGCGAGTCATCTCTTCGTAGAACTTGTCAAACTGCTCAATATCCATTTGCTGCGCTGAATCCGATAATGCTACAGCTGGGTCCGGATGAACCTCTGCCATAACGCCGTCTGCTCCTACTGCGATTGCTGCTTTCGCTGTCGGAAGCAATAAGTCTTTACGGCCAGTGGAGTGTGTAACGTCCACGAATACCGGTAAATGTGTTTCTTGCTTCAAAATTGGAACAGCAGAGATGTCCAGCGTGTTTCGAGTTGCCGTCTCATATGTACGAATTCCTCGCTCACATAGCATGATCTCCGTATTACCTTTAGAAATAATATATTCAGCTGCATTGACGAACTCAGAAATCGTTGCAGACATTCCACGCTTTAGAAGAACTGGCTTATCGACCATTCCAGCTTCTTTCAGCAATTCGAAGTTCTGCATGTTACGAGCACCGATCTGGATCACATCGATATATTCGAGTGCTTCCTCCAAGTGTGACGGTGTAATGATTTCTGTGACGATCGAAAGTCCAGTTTCATCTGCAACTCGCTTGAGAATTTTTAAACCTTCAAGGCCTAAACCTTGGAAATCATATGGAGATGTACGTGGCTTGTAAGCTCCCCCACGAATCATCGTCAATCCTTTTGCTTTGATCGACTTCGCTACTGCCAAAACCTGCTCGTAAGATTCTACTGCACAAGGTCCAAATACGAAAGATGGATGTCCGTCTCCGATTTTATGGCCGTTTACGTCAACAATCGTGTCTTCAGGTTTTTTAGTACGGGATACGAGCAATGCATTCTTCTGCTCATCTTGCTGTACTTCAAGTGCTGACATGAAAATAGATTTAAATACCTGTTCAAGGATACCGTCTGGTAAAGGACCATGGTTTGCCTTCTTTAAGACGTTGAGCATCTCGCGTTCGCGAATCGGATCATATCTATTTACACCTTGCTTTTCTTTTAACTTACCAATTTCTTGGATAACGCCTGTACGTTCATTGATCAATTTAAGAATATCTAAGTTCAATTGATCAATAGTACCTCTCAACTCACCTAAATCTTGCTTGCTCATAATACCTGTCTCCTCCCCGTACATATCTTCCTTTTCTAACACCGGAATCTATGGTACATTTTTATATAATAGACCTAGTATAATGAATACTCATAGAAAAGTCACGCAATTTCATCGAATAAATAAATATTCACTATTTTCCAATAGAAAAAAACTTGAAAAGAGGTTGGAAATCCTGGCTACTAAGCTATTCGCTCTTGATATCGGGACTCGCACCGTTGTGGGCATTGTACTAGAAGAACAAAACGATTCATTCCATATTGTAGACTTGATTTCTAAAGAACATAAAGAACGATCGATGATTGATGGACAAATACATAATATTGTAAGCGTGGCGTCTATAATTCAAGAAATCAAAGAACAATTGGAAGAAATTCACGGACCTCTGAAACGTGTTAGTGTTGCGGCAGCAGGACGTTCATTGAAAACAGCAGAAGGAACTGTGACGGTAGACATTTCAGATCGCACATTGATGTCAAAAGAAGATATTAATCGATTGGAATTAGTAGCTGTACAAAACGCACAGGAAAAATTACTATCCGCTCATCAATCGCAAGAGGACGATCACTATTATTGCGTAGGTTATTCTGTCTTATATTACAAATTGCAAGATGAACAGATTGGAAGTCTGATTGATCAAAAAGGGAAATCAGCTACCGTAGAAGTCATTGCCACATTTTTACCACGAGTGGTTGTAGAATCCTTACTTGCCGCGTTAAAGCGGGCTGATTTGGAAATGGAAGCTTTAACACTCGAGCCGATTGCTGCTATTCATGTGCTCGTACCTCCTTCCATGAGGAGATTGAATATCGCGTTGGTCGATATTGGAGCCGGCACATCAGATATTGCCATTGTCAGGGATAATACCGTGACAGCATATGGAATGGTACCTGTTGCGGGAGACGAAATGACCGAAGCACTAAGTGCACACTACTTGCTCGATTTTCCATTAGCTGAACAAATGAAGCGACAAATTACTGAACAAGAGGTGTTGACGGTTCAAGACATTTTAGGATTCGAACAAAAAATACCTTCAGAAGAAGTAATCGATGTCATCAGACCTTCAGTGAAACATGTCGCGTTATCCATTGCGAATGAAATCAAACGATTGAATCATCACTCTTCCCCGCAAGCCGTGATGATTGTTGGAGGTGGAGGATTAACACCTACATTAACGAAAGAAGTGAGTACGCAACTAGACCTTCCTGAGAACCGCGTAGCCATTCGAAGTCTCGATGCGCTGTCAGGTGTTACACTTTCCGACCAAATCGAAGCCTCTCCTGCGCTCGTAACGCCAATCGGCATTGCAATCGCAGCGCAAAGAGCTCCGATTCATTATATTTCCTTAACCGTCAACGACCAATCCGTTCGATTATTCGAGCTAAAAGAGCTTACAGTAGGCGATGCACTGCTAGCAGCCCGCATTACTGCTCGTCAGTTATACGGTAGACCTGGACTGGCACTGATTGTAAAAGTAAACGGGCAGTGGAGAACACTCCCTGGCGAGCACGGCTCATCCACTACTATCCTGTTAAACGGTACTGAAGTCGGCACGAAGGATCTTGTCGGGCACCAAGACCACATTGAGCTACTGTTCGGTAAAGACGGCACAGATGCTTCAGCGACAGTCAGAGACGTGGTAGATGCGCTCGAACCGATACATTATCAGTTGGACGGTGTAACACAGACGATTACCGGTGTAATGTTGCTTAACGGAAAGACGGTGACAATGGATACCGAGATTGCGGATCGGGATGAACTGATAGTGAATCCAACGAATAGAATACAAGATGTGATAGCGTCTCCTATAAGCCTGGGGACAGAATCGTTCACTGTGGCATGGGATGGAACTCCCCATCGTCTGAGGAAGCGTGAGATCGTCTACATCGCAAACGGACAACCAGTCTCAGCCGACTATCAAATTCACGCAAACGATAGTATTGAAACGCGTCAACCTGCCCCTCTTTCCTTAAAGGAAATAGCTAGGGAGTTAGGTATCGTTCTAGAGGAGCGTGCCGACGTAACATTTAATGATGAGCCTGTGGTGATCAAAAAACAACGAACTACCGTGTATGTAAACGGACAACCAGCTAGTCTTGACTACCAAGTACAAGCTAATGACCAAGTGGAGTTCAAGTCATTACCTAATTCCCCTATACTATTCAGTGATATATTTTCATTCACTGATTTTTCATTACCGTCTCAATCTACCGCCGCCTATTACTTATTGCGTAATGGCGAATCCATCCGCTTCAATGAATGGATATTCGGTGGAGATCAACTGGAAATTGTATTTGAATAAAAGCTACGCTGTGCGGAAAAACCGCCTGGCGTAGCTTTTTCCTAGTACTCTTTTTCTTTACTAGTACATATAAAAAAACCTTCCCGTGAAGGAAGGTTTTCGCTATTATTTAGAATGAATTTTATTGTTATTGTTTGATGAGGAGTTGTTTGTTTTAGACTGATTAGTATCCTTTTTAGCAGAAGCGTTTGCTTTAGGAGATTTATTATCATTGTTTTTGTTTGAAGAGTTGTCAGCTTTACCTTGAACTTCATTTTTGTTTGATGTTTCTTTTACTTTTGAAAGTTCTCCTGATTTTTCATTGTTTTCTTTTGTACTTTTATAATCAGTTGCTTCTTCACCTTCAGATGATACTGTACCATCGTCCATTGGAACATTCGCTTTGGACTTCGCAGACTTCACTTTGTCTACTAACTGCCCTGATTGTTCTTGGATGTTTTGAGACAACTCAGAAGTCTTCTCTTTTGCGGCTGTAGTGAACGCTGCAGTTTTTTCTTTTGCCGTATCTGTGAATTCAGCTGTGTAATCTTTTGCTGCACTTGATAATTCAGTTGCTTTATCTTTTGCTGTGCTTGATAGCTCTACCGCTTTATCTTTTGCTGTGGAGCTTAATTCAATACTCTTATCTTTTAATTGTGAAGCTTGTGTAGTTAAATCTTCTCGCATTTCACGGCCTGTCTTCGGCGCTAAGAACAATGCAGTTGCCGCTCCGATTACACCACCAATGATTGCACCGGCAATGAAACTACCTGTACCGCTGCTATCTTCATCATACAGATCATTTGTTGAACGGTATGTGTAGTTCGCTGGGTATTGTGGCTGTCCATACGTATTAGAGTAGTTACCTGTGTTGTCGTTATAGTTCGGTTTGTTTTCTGTCATTTTTTCTTCCTCCTGTTAATTAACTTTTTTGTATGTTTTAAAGGAAAATGCTTGTACTAGGAGCGCGATTTGTATACTGTCCAGCCAGCGGACTTTTTAGGTTGCCGTTCCTTTACTTGATCATACAGATTCACTGCAACGGTTCCCCACTGTACTACTTGCGCGATTTTGTCACTGTTTTGTTCGGCTTGGGTAGTTACGGAGCTTGAGATTCGATGAACTGATTGATTAAGAGTATTCACCGAGTCACCTACTCCTTTTACCGCCTCCACCACAGTGTTCAGCTTGTCCGCTTTTCCTTGTAAATCTTCGGCTAGCTGATTGGTTTTTTGAAGGAGTTGTGTACTTTCTGTAGTCACTCCCTCTAATTGCTTTGATAAGTCATCTACTGTATGCGAGACACTCTGTAAAGATGTCTTTAACGACCCCAGTGTCTTAGCTAGACTTACACAAAGAATAAGAAATGCGATTGCGGCAATCACTGCTGCAACGTAAAGTAAATTGATCACTTACGTTATCCTCCTAGAGCATATTCTTACGAAAACTTTACCCCTCTTTTAGAGTTTCTAAACTTTTCGTCCTACTACTCCTGTTCGACATAACTAGGTAATATCCTTTATCGTAACGAAAAAAAGTCTTAAAAAAAGAAGAAACAGCCCTCTCATAAGAGATTAGGCTGTTTCTTCTTTAGTAATGTCAGACTTAAATTGTTTTAAATATAGTTGGATATCACCGGCTCCCATAAATAAGATTACAGAATTTTGATGTGCTTCTAAATCTGACATATCTTCTATTTTCAAATGTTGGGAATTAGGGATTTTATCTATCAAATCATGGATCGTTAAACTACCGACTTTCTCTCGTGCGGATCCAAAGATATCACATAAATATACATGATCTGCTTCAGATAAACTTTCTGCAAATTGATCTAACATCGCAGCGGTTCTGCTGAATGTATGCGGTTGGAATACCGCAATCACTTCACGATTCGGATATTTTTGACGTGCCGAATCCAATGTTGCGCGGATTTCAGTAGGATGATGCGCATAGTCATCCACTATGACACGGTCATCTAATTCCAAGACAGAAAAACGTCTTTTCACGCCTGTAAACGACGCAAAGCGTTCATTTACAATTTCAGCTGGAATATTTTCATAATGACAGAGTGCAATAACACTCAACGCATTTCTAATGGCATGGTCGCCTGTTAATGTAATCGTAAAACGATGATAGAATTCATTTCGGATGAACACGTCAAACGAACAGCCGTTTTCATCTTTTTCTATATTTGCTGCGTAAAAGTCATTGGATGAATCCAAGCCATAATAGACAATCGGAACTTGGCATTGGAGTTTCTGAAGATTATCGTCGTCACCACAAGCGATTAACGCCTTCTTCACTTGACTCGCCATCTGTCCGAAAGCGTCCAAGATATCGTCCAAACTTGTGAAGTAATCCGGATGATCAAAATCTATATTTGTCATGATGGCGTAGTCTGGATGGTATGCCAAAAAGTGGCGTTTGTATTCACATGCTTCGAATACAAAGTTCTCCGCATTCTCGATACCTTTACCTGTACCGTCTCCAATTAAGTAAGAAGTTGGCGCAAAGCCACCCAATACATGCGCAAGCAAGCCCGTTGTAGACGTTTTACCATGCGTTCCCGTCACACCGATGGAAGTAAATTGTTCCATATAGTTGCCAAGGAAATCATGATAACGAATAACTTCTACCCCAAGTTCTTCTGCCCGTAGTAATTCAGGATGATCATCTTTAAATGCGTTTCCCGCAATCACTTTCATACCTGGCTGAATATTATTTTCGTCAAATGGCAGTACTTTTATATTTCTTTCATGTAAGGGATCTTCTGTGAAAAAGTATTTTTCCACATCAGAACCTTGAACTTTATACGAAGAGTCATGCAGCAACTGGGCAAGGGAACTCATTCCCGATCCTTTTATGCCAGTAAAATGTAACAATGTCATATTGAAACCTCCCGGGAGTTCTTTCATCCCACTTTTTATCTTCAATCGTCTGTAATAGACGAGAAGATTATTTCTTGTCATAGTATACCATGCGTTTGATCAAACCTTTGGATAGGAACTATGAATTCATTATTTCATGAAGCTTTCAAATGCTTGTTCAGTCAAAAAGACATCGCGCGCTCTGCTTCCTCTTTGCTCAGATATAAATTGATTGGCTTCCATTCGGTCGATTAACTTGGCCGCCCGGTTATACCCGATGCTGAAATGGCGCTGTAATGACGAAGTGGATGCACTCCCCTGCTCGATGACAAAGTTGCAGGCTTGCTCAAATAACGGATCCGATTCCTCTTCTCGGACAGCGGCCGCTAATAAATCATCTTGGCCGAATAAGTAATTCGGTTCTGCTTCATTACGAACATGTTCTATTATACGCTCGATTTCATCATCCGTGACAAATGTCCCCTGAAGACGGACAGGAGCCGATTGGCCATTGCCTAAATACAGCATATCCCCTTTACCAAGTAAGCGATCTGCCCCTATTGTATCTAAAATAGTTCTTGAATCTACTTGAGAAGACACAGCAAATGCTATGCGAGTCGGAATATTGGCTTTAATCGTTCCAGTAATGACATCAACAGAAGGTCGCTGAGTTGCGATGATTAAATGAATACCACACGCTCTAGCTTTTTGTGTGATTCGGCTGATCGACACTTCTACGTCCGCAGGTGCCATCATCATTAAATCTGCTAACTCATCAATCACTACTAAAATATACGGCATCTTTAATGAGAAACGTCGTGATGCCATAACCATTTCGTTATAGCGTTCGATATTACGTACTCCGGAATGCGCAAATAATTCATAGCGTCTTTCCATCTCATTGACCGCCCATTTCAATGCTGCAGTCGCCGCTTTCACATCCGTAATCACCGGACTCAACAAGTGAGGAATGCCGTTGTATGGTGCCAATTCCACCATTTTCGGATCAATGAGCAATAGTTTCAGATCATGATGTGAAGCTTTATACAGCAAACTGATCAGTATAGAGTTGATACAAACGGATTTACCGGAGCCTGTTGCACCAGCGATCATTCCGTGTGGCATCTTTCGGAGATCAATTGTTTGCGGCTCCCCTGTCAAACTTAATCCCAATACAGCCTCTAAAGGCGAGTCTGATTTCATAAATGAATCACTGTCAATAACCTCTGAAATTCGAACAGCACGTGTTTTGCGATTTGGAATTTCAATACCGATCATACTTGTACCTGGAATCGGCGCTTGGATACGAATATCCCTAGCGGCCAAAGCCAATTTTAAGTCGTCGGTAAGATTTCGAATTTTACTTACTTTCGTCCCCTGCATGACCGTTAACTCAAACATCGTGACGGCTGGTCCTTGCACAGCTTGTTCGACAGTCGCCTGTACAGCGAAGTGGGAAAGAGTTTCTTCTAACGTAGCAGACTGCGCTGCAAGCCACTCTTCATCCACGATTTCTTCTTCTGGAGGTGCTAAAAATTGCATCGTCGGGAATCCATAATGTGGTGGTTCTTCTTCGATTAGTTCCTCTTCAGGCTCTTCTACAATCGTTTCAGCAGTCGTAGCGACCATTTCAGTTACTTCAACGTCAGATTCTACTATGATAGATTCTGTTTCTTTGATCAATCCCAGTTCTTCCACGTTCGATTCTGCAGTTTTTTTCTGTTGTTCTGGCAGTGCAGCTTGTCCAGCTTCAGACGATTCAGTTTGTTCCGAAACAGCGTGATCCGTTTCTATTTCAAATGACGCTTCATCTACTACCTCTTTTTTCGTTGCATTCGCTGCAATGAGCTCTTCTACTCTTGCCGCTAATTTTTCTTTATCGGATTTGAGCATCAACACATTAAAGGGCACAACTTTTTCTTTCTTAACTGGTTGTGCTGGTTCCTCTAGATCATTCACGGCGGATTCTACTTCATCCGATTCGATTTCTTCTTCCACTTCTACATCTTCTATTTCTTCTATCTCTTCAACTTCTTCAACTTCTTCTATCTCTTCTATCTCTTCTTCAATCGTAACGGTTACCGGCGCTTCTGAATCTACTACAATTTCTTCTGTTTCGGTTGCGACATAGTCATGCTTCTCTACTTCTGTTTCAGCTTGCTCTGCAGCTTCCGTTTGTGAAATAACTTCTAGCGATTCTTCTGACTCCACAATAGTTACTTTAGCTACTTCGATTTCATCTTGTACATCGTCATGTGTAGCTACTTCTAGTGACTCTTCTTGCACGGGTGTTTCTTCAGTCAGTTCTACTAGTTGCGTAGATTCTTCAGATACTTCTGATTTAGTTTCTTCTATTCCTTGAGTATATTCTTCCGCTGAGGACATCTCGGACTGTCTTTTTTCTGATGAACTAGCGAATAATGGTGTCTTATTTGGTTGTTGATTGGAAATCAACGACAAAGGCAATTCTTCGTCGTGAATTTCTAAGTGATCATGTAATTCTTGATCTTTTGTATCTTTCTTTTCTATAACTGATTCCATAGCCTCACTAATTGGAGAACTAGTGTTTAATCCGTAGATAGGCGAAGGCACATGTGTAGGGGAAAATGGTTTTCTGAATTTCTTCGGCTTCTCAACCTTCACGGGTTCTTCTTTATGTCGAGTAGGCACTTCTGGTTCAGGACGTCGTGATTCATATGGTTCAATCCGTTGCGGCTCCGAGTGCAATGTACGTTCATGCTTTTTACCGGAAAACGGTAGCGGCAATGGACTTGACGTAGGTGGAATGATATGAGCAAAATCTCGTTTCGCTTCTGCACGGTAGACATTTCCACTGCGCTCATAACGACCTGGCCAACGTTCATTCTGTTCTAAAGGAAGTATTTCATACGCGTCTTCTTCTGTCACTTCTTCTTGTAAATAGTCTTTCGTATATTCATCATGATGGATCTGTGGTTCCCATCCATAAATTTCGTAGTCAGAAACGATCGGAAACCGAAAGTTTGTTTTTTTATCTTCATCTAGATCTTCGTTTTGAATTTGGTTTTGGTTATTTTTATCACTAGTATTTTCAGTAGTTGATTGCTCATATAATGGGTTATCTTTTTCAGCGCCTTCTTGCATTTGCTGAAGGCGTCTTTTCATATTCCGTAGCCAGCTCAAATATATCACTCTTTTCATATCAATCATTTCATTTTAACAGGTTACCTAGGAGGAAATCAAACAGTTCTACGTTCTTTCTATATAAAATGATGATTTATAACTCTTTGTAACAATAATACAAAAAAGCTTTTGCTACAAGCTTAACGAGGCTTGTGCAAAAGCTTTTTTATATGGATATATTTACAACTTGCCTTCGAAAGCTTCCCCGACTTTCATATCGTCTGCTACTACGAGGATTCCTTTTGCGTCGGGAGCATCTGGCAGATCAAGTTCTCTAGCAGAACAGATCATGCCTGATGATGCTACTCCGCGAAGTTCGGCATCACGAATGATCATACCTGAAGGCATTACAGCGCCTACTTTTGCTACGACCACTTTCTGGCCTGCTTCCACATTAGGAGCGCCACAAACGATCTGCAGCGTTTCTTCCCCTACGTCTACCTGGCAAATGTTCAATTTATCTGCATTTGGATGCTTTTCTTTTTCCGCAACATAGCCAACAACGAATTTAGGAGTGAAATCCAATTCCAATTCCAAATCAATGTCATTTTTCTTTAATGCGGCTTGTAATTGTTCGCCAATCTCTTCTGTCAGTTCTACTTGACCAACAGCTGAAACCGTCAAATAACTAGATGCATCAAATAAATTGAACGCTACTACGGTTTCTGTCTTTTCATCTTTGATCAACGTGACATCGTTTATTCTTTCCGCAGCAATTGCTGTCGGTCTTTCTGTTGTAAGTTGAACGAACAATACGTCGCCAACACCTTCTGGATTATAAAATATATTCATTTTTTCTTTTCCTTTCTTGCTAATCTATTTTTCGCCATAATGAAAATCGGTTCAAGCTTACCATCTTCATAAATGAAAGACAGTGATGTAACAGGTACAGCACCTGTTGTGAAAAATTGCATAGCTATTTGCGCCACGACGTCATAGCCTGTTTCATTCCGGATATCACCAATAATTAACACATCTTGATGGGGAACCGATACGACCATATGTCCTTCGATTTTCTGTTCCATTTCTTTCATGAATGGCTGATTCAAGATTCTACTCGCATCATACCCATCGTTATTATTAATGAAATAGAATATATTATCCGATACGATATCTTGTTTATACGCTGTCGGTAACGTCTTCACTTTAAACATCGCAACTTCCTGAATTTCCTGTTCTGTCATCTGCAGATCAGACAGCATCCCTTGATCTATCAAGCGATACGTGTTCCCTAAATCCAGCGCATAGAAAATACGTGTTTCCGCTGTATGGTCTTTCGTTAAGAAAGCTTGTCCTGCGGAACTTTTAGTTGGGAATGAAGTTGAACGGATGACGGGATAGATCGTATTTTCTCCCGCGAATCCTTTCTCTTGTTCCTTCTCCATGGCGCGAAACGTCTCCAAGACGGTATACACCACTTCATCGATTGCTCGTTCGTTTTTCTGCTCATACTTGGATAGAATTTCAGGTAATGAAATATCCATGCCTTTATGAAGAGTATGGTGGACAATCCGCAACTTGTCAGCTCGACGGTCAAATTGCCAATCGAAGTTCTCTTTAGGTAAGCGTTTCTTTAGTTCTTCTACCAAATCTTCAGCTTCCATTCGTTAACCCTCTCCTTCAATACTCAAAATTACTTATTGGTCGTCATGCTGAACCGAACGAGCAATTTCCATCATCTTTTCTAAATAAGCCTCGGTATTTTCTTCATTTGTTACAGTTTCAACTTTCGCTCCACCTACGTTGGCGATTAACTCTACTTGCTTCTCACCTTTTTGAATGACAGCTACAAAGCCAAATGCTTCATCTTTAGAAAATGTTTGGGCACCTACTAAATGATCGGGTTCATCCGTCAAGAGTACGTCATAATACACTTGACTGTTTTTCTTTTCATTCGGATTAACGGTTAGATAAAATGAATCATTTCGTTTAGTTAACACAATCTGTTGAGAAGTTGATTCTTTATCTATTCGTAGAGTTGGCGGTTTATAGAATTCAATATCGCCCTCCGTTTGATTCGTTTTTTTGCTATTTAGTTCGAATGCTTTTTTCGCTGAAACAAACGCATCGTCAGTACGGACTTCCACTTTCTGATTACATCCTACCAATACGACAGCTAGTAGCAACAGCAAGAAAACCTTTCCACTTCGCAACATTCAGGTTCCCCCCTTCTCTACTTTCGTTCAATTTTCTATCAGTCCTATTCTAATCGCACCCCGACGCTATTGCAATCGTCAGCTCTGTAGCGACGTGCTATACAAGAGCTGGCCCATCAATAATTGCATAATATGTTCAAATAACGCATCCCTCGGTACAAGTTGTGCCGTCAACATCCCCATAGCCCCTTCTGACATGCGAACATTTTGCTTTTTAAAATAGGTGTCCACCGCATCCCCTAGTTCATGGCCACGGCGAATTTCATTGGCCAATTCTTCCGGCAAAGGGATTTGCGCTCCTGCTGCAGTAAACGTTTTGCCTTCAGGCGTAGTGAGGGCGCCCCAATTGCAGAGATACATAGTATCCCCAATCATATGGACACCGCCTTCTAAACCTATACCAAAAGCATTGTTTGCCGCAGTGATTGAACGATTGATTGCCCCTTGCCGCGTCTCTTCTTCACTCATCGGCTGTGCGCTAACGCCAGACGGAACGGACGCTGAAGAAACGGTGCTGTTCTCCATATAGCGTTCGACCATCCGAACCACTGCACGCTTTTTCGCCTGATTTTCAGAGCCAACAATGAATTCCATTCCACATCCTCATTTCATCTTTAGCTGCTTAGCAGTTTTGTTTAATCGTTTCCACAGTAGTTTTATCGCACGCTTTTACTAGTCTTGTAATTAATTCTTTCGCTGCTGCATAATCATCTGTGTGGATAATGGAAGCTGCAGTATGGATGTAACGAGAACAAATACCGATGACAGCACTTGGCACGCCGTTATTCGCGACATGTACTTGCCCTGCATCCGTACCGCCTTGGGAAACAAAGTATTGATACGGTATATTGTGAGTTTCAGCAGTATCTAAAATGAATTCGCGCATACCACGGTGTGTGATCATCGAGCGGTCCATAATACGCAATAGAGTCCCTTCTCCCAACTGACCGAATTCTTTTTTATTGCCGCTTGCATCATTTGCGGGACTTGCATCGAGCGCGAAGAATAAATCGGGATCTATCATACGCGCTGCTGTTTGTGCGCCACGTAAGCCGACTTCTTCCATAACGGTTGCTCCTGAATACAATGTATTCGGCAACGTTTCATTTTTCACTTCTTGCAATAGTTCCACAGCAAGACCGCAACCATAGCGGTTATCCCACGCTTTGGCCATAATCTTTTTCGGATTCGCCATCGGTGTGAACGGACAAATTGGCAAGATCTGCTGACCGGGACGAATACCGAAGTTCATAGCGTCTGCTTTGTCATCAGCGCCGACGTCAATCAGCATGTTTTTGATATCCATTGGTTTGCTACGCTCTGCGTCACTCAACAAGTGCGGTGGAATAGAACCAATGACACCGGGAATATCTGCGTCTTCCGTGATGATTTGGACTCGTTGCGCCAATAAGACTTGGTTCCACCAGCCACCTAACGGCTGAAAACGAAGCATTCCGTTATCCGTAATACCTGTTACCATGAAGCCAACTTCATCCATATGGCCGGCAACCATAATTTTCGGCTGATCTTCTTTTCCGTGCCGAACACCAAACACGCCGCCTAGGCCATCTTGAATAACTTCATCCGAGTTCTGTGCTAACTGCTCACGCATAAAAGCCCGGACACGGTATTCATTACCTGGTGCGCCCGGAAGTTCAGTCAATGTACGAAATAACTCTAATGTTTCTTTTTCCATCTAAATCCCTCACTTTTTTATTGTCTATGTGTAGTATATCCACATACCAAACAGATGAATACTAATTAGGTTAAGCATTTGCTTTACACAATAGTGCCATATTCTACCGATTTACAAATTTGAAAACACTTTTGAATCGCCATGCACTTTTAAACTATGTTACACTATAAGAAAAGATTTGCGAAGGAGGCTGCAATTAGACATGAAAGTAAAAGACTTTTTAGCTGGAATCTTAACCGGAGTTGCTGCAGGCGTAGTAGTGAATGAGGCATTTAATCGTTACAATGAGGAAGTACCTGCTGACAACGTATTGAAAAAAGTAAAAGATGCATTTAAAGAAGAAGGACCAATCGACGGTTCGTGGATCGTGATGAAACCAGAACCTTACACAAATCACGTAATTTCAATGGACGTATACCGTGGTGGCGTTTCACGCATGAAAGACGGCAAACTCGAGCAATTCGAATTCGCAGCAGATGCGAAAACAGGCACTGTCGTAGAGCTAGTTCGTCAATAATCAGTAAGTAAATAGACGTAAAGAGGCTATCCGAGTAGTATCTACTTCTTGGGTAGTCTCTTTTTTTGTTTAAATGAATTTTAAAAGCGTCCGGCTTAAGATTTTACGTAACTATCTTTTAAAATGTACTTCTCCATACAGAAAAAGACAAACCCCTCGTAAAAGGGATCTGTCTCTAGCACTTAATGTTTAACATTGCATAAGGTTTCCAGCTCAAGAACACAACACCAGTTGATCGTAAGAGGAAGGCGGCGACTCCCGGAGGATCAGCGTGCGCCTTGAGATCCCGCAGAAGCGAAGCGCACGAGGAAGCTCAAGCCACGCCCTCGGGAAAGCGTCCGCCTGGAACGTCGATCAACTGCGCACTCCCACTCCCCTCACTAAATCACTTGAACTCGAACTTAATCCCTCACCGAGTACAAGGCAAGCTATCTACAATCGTCTTGCCATCTTCACTAAACTTCGCCATACGATACACCGCATCATGGTAGAAAATAAACCCATACTCATTTGGAAGCGCTTCCTTCATCAAGCGCTCTTTTGCATAAATCGAGTCCATTGGATAATCGTCATAAGCAAGTACCCACAAAGGATTCGAATGCGCATGCGTCGGCATAATATCCGCCATATGAATTAACGTCTCGCCGCCCTGCTCGAGCTTAATTACACAATGCCCATCACTATGGCCACCCGTGTGAATCATCTTAATCCCTGGTACGACTTCAATCTCCTCTTCAAACGTCGCCACTTGGTCTTGAATCGGCTCCCAGTTTTCTTTCCAATACGTATTGCGCGAGCGAATATTGGGTTCTCTCATTTCATCCCACTCAACTTGCGAAGTATAGATCTTGGCATTCTTAAATACAGACACTAGCTGATCATTTTCCCACTGCGTCAAACCGGCCGCGTGGTCATTATGAAGATGGGACATTAACACGACATCGATATCGTCGGGCGTCATGCCAAGTTCTTTTAAACTTTCCTCCACACGCGTTTCAGTACGTACACCAAGGTTACGCTTTTGCTTGTCGTTCAATTTACCTTTTCCGATACCGGAATCAATCAAATAATTTTTACTTTGATATTGAATGAGGATTGGATCTGTTCGTAGTTCAATCAAATTGTTTTCATCTGCTTCATAGCGTCTTGACCATAGCGCTTTCGGAACGACACCGAACATCGCACCGCCGTCCAAAAAGTTTACGCCACCGTCTAACCACGTTAGTTTCATATCATGAAAAGTTAGTTGATCCAAAATAATTCCTCCCTACATTCCTTTAGTAACTGTTATATAGACATTGTACTTTTCCACTGAGCTCTCAAGCTTCAGCAGAAAAGTACAACGTCCAACAGTTTTCTACATCTTACCTAGTAGAATTAGCTTTGAAATTGTGCTTCCAGACGATAAATCGGCTGACCTTTACTCGAAAACTTCTCTTCGTACTCGGTTAACACATTATCTTCAGGCATGTTTGCGTGTAAATCGAGTGAAACGGATCGTAATTTCATACCATAGTCCGTCATGGAGACAAGAGAATATTCAAACAGCGAACGATTATCTGTCTTAAAGTGAATTTCTCCATTCGTCGTCAAAACACCTTCATATTTCGCTAAAAAGTTTGGATGTGTCAAACGACGCTTTTCATGGCGATCTTTTGGCCATGGATCAGAAAAGTTTAAGTACACACGATTAATTTCTGAATCCGCAAAAATGGACTCCAACTCTTCTCCATTGACACGCATCAAACGAAGATTAGCAGGCTTTTCCGCTTCAATTGCTTTCTCTAACGCGGATACGATTACATTATCGAAATGTTCGATGCCAATATAGTTAACCTCTGGATTCGCCAATGCCATTCCAATGACAAACTGACCTTTCCCTGTACCCACTTCAATATGGATTGGCGCATCGTTTCCGAACTCTTCAGTCCAACGACCTTTTTTGCCTTCCGGATCCAAAATCAAAACATCCGGATGTTCTGCCATAAAATCTTTAGCCCAAGGCTTATTTCGTAAACGCATAATCAGTACACTCTCTCTTTTTCAGTAATTTCTATTCTATTGCTCTTCCACTACTTCTTCCGCATCAAACAATCGACTCATCGCTGTAGTTTGTGCATGATCCAATAGTGCTTGTGCAGCTTTAAATTGCGTATGTTTCATGGGACTCGGATTACTGCATAACCTTGTCAGCCATTGTTCATATGTTTTGCGATCAATGGTTGTCACTTCAAATGGAGTGCCCGGATAATCAATATAGCCATTTCTGGAAACAATTAGCTTCTTGATTGGTATTTCCACTTTCGCCGCTCTGAAGAATGATGAAACCACTTTCTCCATTCTACTGAGCGCTATCGTTGGATTCAGCACTTTCACTTCCTCTTCACCGAACTTCTTCAGCCAAAACTTTTCGCCACTACCTATGTACGCAGCCATTCTTTCATCTTCGAGCACCGTGATGCAATAGCATGTAGTAGGAGCTAACAAGATGATATCCAACTCGACAGGTGCTTTATTGACTTTGACGATCGGATAATAAAGCAACAAGAAGCTATCAGGTAAACGCAGTGTCAGTTGCTTCAACAAGGGATCAGAGTAATACTTCGGATCTACGCGGGATCGGTCATGCAATGTGGAACTTGCCCATTTTAATTGGAATTGAAACAATTGATCACGATAGGCTTTTTTTAACTGTTCAACATTTGAAGGCTGACTCGAAATCGAAGCCTGAAAATCCATATCATTCTCACGATCTTCTACCCTTTCTTCTGAAACAGCAAGTTCATGGGTCAATTCCCCATCTGTTTGTTTACGCCATTTCTTGAATAACAGCGTATACCACTTTGAACTCTGTTGCACATCTTCCGATAAAGTAGCCGCTTGCTCCGCATATAAATCAACACCGTGCTCCCATTGATTTTTAATACGTTTCCATTGATAACGTTTCAGGCGGATGAATTGTGTCGGATAGCGAGCTAAGTCATTCTCGTACCGAGAAATATAATCCGCAAGTTTAACTAGCTGGGCCATTTGATTCTCTTTCCTTATGATTACCAGACACGACTAACTTAGGAATTTGCGCCTCAAATGCTACTTGTAACTTTCTCGTCAACGGTCCTGGAACTCCTTGTCCGATAGGTTGTTGATCAATCGTCACAACCGGTGTGATTTCAGCATTTGTAGACGTATAGAAAAACTCATCCATTTCTAACGCTTGCGGTAGTGTAAATGCTTCTTCTTTCACCGGAATAGCTAAATTTTCCGCTATCTGTAATACGACACGACGAGTAATTCCATTAAGAATGAAATGATTGGCAGGATGTGTATAAAGGATACCATCTTTTATACCGAATGCATTGGAGGATGAGCCTTCACGCACCAATCCGTCTCGTACAAACAGTGCCTCTTGACATCCATGATCAAACGCCTCTTGTTTCGCCATGACATTACCAAGCAGATTTAAACTTTTTATATCGCAGCGAAGCCAGCGCATATCTTCAACAGACTTCATAGCAGCACCTTGTTGAAGAAATTGCATAGGACGTGCATTTTCTACGGCATAGCCAATCATGACTGGCACACTGTTTTCTGGGAAATGATGTGCACGTGGCGCAACACCGCGTGTGACTTGTATATAAATATGTCCAACAGATATTTGATTATCAGACTGTAGCTTCTGTACGATCTCGAGTAGCTCATCGATTGTATACGACAGGCCCACACGTATTTTTTCTGCACTCTCAAGTAATCTCTCTAAATGCTCTTTCGCTGTATACAATGCGCCATCATATACTTTAATGACTTCATAGACCCCATCACCAAATACATAACCACGATCATTCACGGATACATTCATTTTATCTTCTGTTAGGAATTCCCCATCTTTGAAATAGATCACACAACCGCCACCCTTCTTATATGAAACCTCAAGCCAAATTACCGCCAGTTTCTTCTTTTTCTATTTTCACATGTTTATCGAATAAAATCAATTAGACCTTAAAAGAGTGAATACCCTTTTTCTAGTTGTCTACAAACTAACGCTAACTCGGTAACTAGTAATCTATGTATTCTAATTTATTCAAAAGTATAAGCGAAAACATGTGCGCTTTTACGTAAAATACGTTATACTACTATTGTCAGAATCATTCACTTACTATTCTGGCATAGCGTAACCATAAGGAGCAGATCAGGAAAGATAATGTCAAAGAATACCCCAACAGTCTTCTTTTGCAAGGTTGGCGTGAAAATATGAAGATGAAGGAGTGGTTTCTTAGATGAACCCAGCTACCGATCGCATGTTAATTCGTATCAAAGATGTCTATCTGTTCATTCGAGATAACGGAAAAGTAACAACGGAGGCCGTGGCGGATGAATTCAATATTTCACCCCGCACTGCTCAACGTGACTTAAACGTTCTCGAGTACAATGAATTGATTAAGAGCTCAGTCCGCGGCGAATGGACGACGACTTCCAAGAAAGTGAAATTATCTTCCTGATTTAGCCTCCTATATACACATTTACAACGCAAAAAAGGCTGACGCTTTTGCATCAGCCTTTTTGCTTGGAACGATCTAGCTCTTTTAATTGCAGCAATTCCGCTTCTGTTAGCTCACGGTATTTCCCTAGTTCTAAATCCGGATCTAATTCAAGCGGCCCCATGGTTAAACGCTTCAAATACACCACTTTTTTCCCTACCGCTTCAAACATCCGCTTCACTTGATGAAACTTGCCTTCTGTAATCGTCAGTTCAATCTCCGACTCTTCAGCAGCATGCAATATGTGGAGAATGCCTGGCTTCGTTTCATAAGCATCGTCTAAAATCACTCCACGCGCAAAAGCTTCGGTATCTTCTTCCGTTACCATTCCAGCCACTCTCGCATAATACGTTTTCGGCACTTCTTTCTTCGGTGATAATAAATTATGTGCAAGCTTCCCGTCATTCGTCAGCAGCAATAACCCTTCTGTATCCTTATCCAAACGACCTACGGGAAACGGCTCAAAATGGCGTTCTTCATTTCCAAGCAAATCCACGACTGTTTGATCCCGGTTGTCTTCTGTCGCAGATAAGACGCCAGGCGGTTTATGCATCATCAAGTAGATGAATTCTCTATAGACGACTTCTTCACCGAGCAATGAAATCGCGTCTGAATTTGGATCCACGTGCTGGGCAGGATCTTTCATCACTGCCCCATTGACCCGAATCATTCCTTTTTTCAACAGTTGTCGAACTTCTTTACGTGAACCATAACCTGTATTTGATAATAATTTATCGAGTCTCATTGATTATCCTCCAAGTCCAAAGCGTCTCATAATACGTGTTAGACGATCTCCAAATAATTGTTGTGCAAGTCCTGATTTGATAGCCAAGAATCCATAAATCACCATTCCGACGCCTGATCCAATCATGACATACAACAAAGCTTGCCAACGTCCTACTGGAATGTGTACCATGTTTAATCCTTTATTCGTCAGCCAAACGCCAGCAAACATCACTGCGTTGAAAGCCAATATCAAAAACAAGCGTCTGATAACCATTTCAGATTTATAATTCAATGCTTTTTTGATGACGAATAAGTTGATACACACCGCTACCGAGTAGCCAATTGCGGTGGCTATAATTGCGCCGTTCACTTCAAACATTTTAATGAGTGGAATGTTGATCAGCATTTTCACTAGCAACCCGAGCAATGAAGTGAAGACGATCCATTTATGATGATCAATTCCTTGCAAGATGGCAGCCGTTACGGTGAACATCGCAAATAGAATCGCTACCGGTGCATAGGATGCTAAAACACTCGCTCCTGCCACATCATACGCATATAAGAATTGATAGACTTCACTGCTTAAGACCATTAACCCAATGACCATTGGAATCGTTAAGAACAGCATGATCTGATACGTTTGATCGAGTGAACGTGTGATGCCCTTTTCATTGTTAGACGTATAATCTTTCGTGATAATCGAGATGAGCGCCATAGAAAACCCTGTCGCGACCATCACGGGAATCATCACGATCTTATGTGTTAAAAAGTTCAGTTTTGTTAAATATAAATCGGAAACACTTGAAAGTCCGATTGATTTCATAGCGCCGTTGAATGTGATCATGTCGACAAATTGATAAATCGGATTAATCGTACCGACCAATACAAATGGCAATACGTACGCGAGCACTTCCGTATAAATTTGTTTCAACGACACCGAACTCGCTGGCGGACTATTTGATAATAAATAATCAAATTCATCCTGATATCTTTTCCAGTAATAGTAGAGACTCCATAAACCAGCGAGCGCTCCGATAAATGCAGCAAACACTGCAAACTGCACAGCGATTTTTGGTGATAAATCCAGTACGTTGACGACTAGGAAAGCTCCAACGAGCACAACAACAATTCGTACAATCTGTTCAATTAATTGGGAAACAGAAGTCGGTTCGAACTTTTGATAGCCTTGTAAAAAACCGCGTCCAATACTGAGTAACGGAACAGCAAGCAGCGCAAAGCTAACCCATCGGATAACGGTTGTGATATCCTGTACGGTGAAAATCTGTTCATCACTTTTAATGACAAGTTGCGCAATAGGATTCGCAAGTAAAAACAATGCAAGAAATGATAGGAAGCCCGTAATCGACATGACAAGCATACCCGATTTCATTAATTTCCTGCCGGTCGCATAATCGCCTAGTGCATTATACTTCGAGACGAATTTCGATATTGCCAGCGGAGCCCCAGATACTGCTACTGCTAGCGCTAGATTATAAGGTATGTATGCATATTGATAGAGACCGACACTCTTTTCTCCAACGATTGCATAAAACGGAATTACATAGAGTAAGCCGAGTGCCTTCGATAAAAATAAGCCAATCGTTAAAATGGCCGTGCCTTTCAATAAATTTGATGCCATAATTGATTCCTTCCATTCCTAAAGAGATTCTTGTATAGTTTACCCCTCGACACGCTTTTGCACAATCTTTATCTACAGTCCAAATCAAAAAGCAACCAAGCCCATATAGTGTATAATGAAAGACAAAATGAAATGAAAGAGTGGTTCTACAATGTATGATGTTATCGTAATTGGTGGCGGACCTTCAGGTTTAATGGCCTCCATTGCAGCCGCCGAACAAAAAAAACGGGTTTTATTGATTGAGAAAGGACGGAAACTCGGCAACAAACTAGCCATTTCAGGCGGTGGTCGCTGCAACGTCACAAATCGACTATCACAAGAAGAAATTATTAAACATATCCCGGGAAACGGGAAGTTTTTATATGGACCATTCTCCGTCTTTAACAACCAGGATATCATCCACTACTTCGAAGGTCTTGGCGTTCCGTTAAAAGAAGAAGATCACGGGCGGATGTTTCCCGTTTCAAATAAGTCTAAAGACGTCGTAAACGCCCTATTGAATCAGATGGATGAACTAGGCGTGGACATACGATTGGAAAGCCGAGTACAGAAATTAATTATGGATGACGAAAAGGTTCTCGGCGTTCGGTTAGAAGACGGTGAAGAAATACGCGCTCATGCAGTAGTCGTTGCAGTTGGCGGCAAAGCCGTTCCACAAACAGGCAGCACTGGTGATGGATACCCCTGGGCTGAACGAGCGGGCCACACCGTAACGACATTGTACCCGACCGAAGTTCCGTTGCTGTCACGCGAACCATTTATTGTCTCAAAAGATTTACAAGGTCTTGCGTTACGTGACGTGAAAGTGTCTGTAGTAAATAAAAAAGGGAAAACGCTTGTTACCCATCAAATGGACATGCTCTTCACCCATTTCGGATTAAGTGGCCCTGCGATTTTACGTTGCAGCCAATATGTTGTCAAAGAGCAGATGAAGAACGGCAAACAGCCCGTCTTGCTGCAAATTGATTCAATACCTGATCAACATGAAGAACAATTGACACAAACCATCGCAAACATTTTAAAAGACGAACACAAAAAGCAAGTGAAAACTTCATTAAAAGGTCTCGTGCCTGAACGATGGTTGCTATTTTTATTGAAGAAAGCAGAAATCGAGGAAACCGAAATCGGCCTAGATATTAAGCGTGAGGCTATACGTACACTCGCAAAGCTCCTTAAGACATTCCCTGTACACATTACAGGTACGCAACCGATCGAGAAGGCTTTCGTTACGGGCGGCGGTGTTTCTGTAAAAGAAGTAGAACCAAAGACGATGGCTTCACGTAAAAAAATAGGATTATTCTTCTGTGGAGAAATTTTAGATATCCACGGATATACGGGCGGCTATAATATTACTGCTGCTCTTGTGACAGGACGTCTGGCGGGAATGAATGCGGGATTATTGAGCCGAACGGAATAATCGTATAGAGCGGTTGACACGTGCGATTGAGCGGTTAGCGTGCCGCATTGAGCGCTTACCTCGTCCCATAGAGCGGTTAGCGCAACGCTTAGAGCGCTTACCCCGTCCCATAGAGCGGTTAGCGCGCCGCTTAGAGCGCTTACCCCGTCCCATAGAGCGGTTAACGTGCCGCATTGAGCGCTTACTCCGTCCCATAGAGCGGTTAGCGCACCGCTTAGATCGCTTACCCCATCCCATAGAGCGGTTAGCGTGTCGCTTTGAGCGCTTACCCCGTCCCATAGAGCGGTTAACGCACCGCTTAGAGCGCTTACCTCGTCCCATAGAGCGGTTAGCGCAACGCTTAGAGCGCTTACCCCGTCCCATAGAGCGGTTAGCGCGCCACATTGAGCGCTGAACCCACACAATAGAGCACATAATCCAACATGTTGATCGCAAAACGCATGGAATAAAACGAAAAAGCCGGTCGGAGAAAAATCTCCAACCGGCTTTCTGCATTTCATTAACCCGCTACAATATTGACAAGGCGTCCAGGAATCGCAATGATCTTCTTTAATTCCTTACCTTCCATCCACTGCTTCACGTCTTCATTTGCCAAAGCCACTTGCTCTAACTCTTCTTTCGAGCTATCTTTCGCTACAGTGATTTTCGCACGAATCTTACCGTTGATCTGTACCGCCACTTCCACTGTGTCATCCGATAATTTTGTTTCATCAAATGTCGGCCACTGCGCATAGGCAATCGTGTCCGTGTGACCTAGTTTCGACCACAACTCTTCAGCCAAGTGAGGCGTGATAGGTGAAATTAATAAAAGGAATCCTTCAATATATGCTTTTGGCAATTTCTCCGCTTTATAGCTTTCATTGATGAAGACCATCAATTGAGAAATCGCAGTGTTATTGCGCATGCCTTCGTAATCTTCGGTCACTTTTTTGACTGTCTGATTATAGACTTTCTCTAGAGGTCCGCCTGTTTCATCCGTCAATTTATCTGTCAATGTATCGTCTTCATTGACGAGTAGACGCCAAATGCGATCAAGGAAACGACGAGATCCGTCTAGACCATTTGTAGACCATTCTTTCGATGCATCAAGTGGTCCCATGAACATTTCATAAATACGCAATGTGTCTGCACCGTGTGAATGAACGATATCATCCGGATTGATGACGTTACCTAACGACTTGGACATTTTCACATGTCCTTCACCTAAAATCATCCCTTGGTTGAAGAGCTTTTGGAACGGCTCTTTCGTTTGGACAACACCGATATCGTACAATACTTTATGCCAGAAACGAGCATACAATAAATGCAGAACTGCGTGCTCCGCTCCCCCTACGTAGATATCAACTGGCAACCAACGCTCAGCTAATTTCGGATCGATTATCATGTCTTCATTATTCGGATCGATATAACGCAAGTAATACCAGCAGCTTCCTGCCCATTGTGGCATTGTGTTCGTTTCACGACGACCTTTCATGCCAGTTTTCGGATCGACGACATTGACCCACTCCGTAATATTGGCAAGTGGTGATTCACCTGTTCCGCTCGGTTTGATATTGTCGGTTACCGGCAACATCAACGGTAATTCCGATTCATCGACAGTCGTCATCGTGCCATCTTCCCAATGAATGACAGGAATCGGCTCGCCCCAATAACGTTGACGGGAGAATAACCAATCGCGCAGACGATATGTGATTTTGCGTTCGCCCGTACCATTTTCTTCGAACCATTCAATGGACTTAGAAATAGCTTCTTCTTTCCCTAAACCATTTAGGAAGTCCGAGTTGACGTGCTCGCCTTCGCCTGCATACGCTTCTTCTTCAATGTTTCCGCCTGCAACCACTTCCACAATCGGCAAATCGAATTTCTTCGCAAACTCATAGTCGCGTTCATCATGTGCAGGAACTGCCATGATCGCACCTGTACCATAAGTAGCCAATACGTAATCCGCGATCCAGATCGGCATTTTTGTACCGCTCGCAGGATTGATAGCATAGGCTCCAGTAAATACGCCCGATTTGTCTTTTGCCAAATCTGTACGCTCAAGATCACTTTTTGATTTTACTGACTCAATATAATTCTCTACCGCTTCACGCTGCGCATCCGTAGTGATCGCGCTAACTAATTTATGTTCAGGAGCCAACACGGCATACGTCGCACCAAAAATCGTATCGGGACGTGTAGTGAACGCTTCGAATGAATGCTCAGTGTCCGCAATTTCAAACTTTAATTGAGCACCTTCAGAACGACCAATCCAGTTACGCTGCATATCTTTTAGACTTTCAGGCCAATCCAACTCATCCAAGTCTTCTAAAAGACGATCTGCGTATTCCGTAATACGCAATACCCATTGGCGCATCGGACGACGTTCTACGGGGTGATTTCCACGCTCAGATAATCCGTCGATGACTTCTTCATTCGCCAGTACCGTTCCTAGTGCCGGGCACCAGTTGACAGCTACTTCGTCAATATACGCAAGACCACGTTTATATAGTTGAATGAAAATCCACTGCGTCCATTTATAATAGCTTGGATCCGTTGTATTGATTTCACGAGACCAATCATAAGAAAATCCAAGATCTTGCATTTGGCGTTTGAATGTGGCGATGTTCTTCGCAGTGAATTCAGCTGGATCATTTCCTGTATCAATCGCATACTGCTCAGCAGGCAATCCGAACGCATCCCAGCCCATTGGATGCAATACGTTATATCCTTGTTTACGTTTAAATGCACTTAAAATATCTGTTGCGATATAGCCAAGCGGATGTCCAACGTGCAGACCCGCGCCTGACGGATAGGGAAACATATCCAGTGCATAAAATTTAGGCTTGGATGGATCATCAATCATTTTGTATGTATCGTGATCTTTCCAATACTTTTGCCATTTCTCTTCAATTTGCGTGTGTTTATAACTCATGTCAAAAACTCCTCCAATATGATTCGATTTCTATTCTTGTATTGGTGCGTACAGATAAAAAAAGACTCCCGTCCCTCGATAAAGGGACGAGAGTCTATATAGTTTCCCGCGGTACCACCCAAATTGACGGACTACGCCATCCAACTTGAATCCTTAACGCGGAGTACGGTATTAGTTACAAGTATTCACCAATACAGGCTCAAAGGTGAGTTCGTTCCTCACTAATACAGACTTGCACTAACCGTCTGCTCTCTAAAAAGTAGCGTAAGAAGTACTATTCCTCATCATGGCCTTCATTATTTTCTTCAGTTTACCCGAAACGCAAGCTGAATACAAGCCTTCTCTGTTGCTTTTTGTCGTATACTAAGTAGTTCCTGCGGTTTGGTGAGTGATATCACTGTATATTCCGTGGTACAATGTCTGATGTAAAGGAGCTGTACATAATGAATGAAATCAATCTTCCGTTTCCAAGTGAAGGGAAACGATACCATACATGGTCAAGACATTTGAAGGATACATTCGGTTGTAAAATCGCGAAAGTTGCGCTTGACGCAGGGTTTGACTGCCCGAATCGTGACGGTACTGTCGCACATGGTGGCTGTACGTTTTGTAGCGTGGCAGGATCAGGTGATTTTGCAGGAGATCGCGTAGATGCAATTGAAGTCCAGTTCGCTGAAATTAAAGAACGATCCCAGCGTAAATGGAAAGATGCGAAATACATGGCCTATTTCCAAGCCTACACGAATACACACGCGCCTCTTCCCGTTCTAAAAGAAAAGTTCGAAGCGGCGTTGGCACAAGAAGGCGTTGTGGCATTATCCATCGCTACGCGTCCTGACTGCCTGCCTGACGACGTCGTAGAGTATTTGGCTGAACTCAATGAACGCACCTATCTATGGGTAGAACTGGGCTTGCAGACTGTACATGAATCAACTGCAAAACTCGTCAACCGTGCACATGATTTCCAATGCTATCAAGAAGGTGTCGACAAGTTACGTAAGCATAATATTAATATTTGTAGCCATATCATCAACGGCTTACCTGGTGAAACAGAAGAAATGATGATGGAAACCGCACAAGCAGTTGCCAAGCTTGATGTACAAGGCATCAAAATTCATCTATTGCATTTATTAAAAGGGACACCTATGGTAAAACAATACGAAAAAGGCAAACTGGAATTTTTAACGAAAGAAGCCTACATCAATTTAGTAGTCGATCAACTAGAAATCATGCCTCCCGAAATGATCGTGCATCGCATCACAGGTGACGGCCCAATCGATTTATTAATCGGACCGATGTGGAGCGTCACGAAATGGGAAGTACTGAATGGAATTGATGAAGAACTGGAAAGACGCAATAGCTGGCAAGGAAAAAAACATCTGCAAGAGGTGAAATAATGTGACAAACATATTACTGCACCGCGTACTGCCGATTGCGAAACGGCTAATTACTGAACGCGTGCAGCCTGGAGATACAGTCGTCGATGCGACCGCCGGGAATGGCAATGACACACTTTTCTTAGCTAACTTAGTTGGTGACGAAGGACGAGTTTTCGCATTTGATATTCAACAGCAAGCACTTGAAATAACGGAGCGACATCTTGGTGAGCTAGCTAATCGCGCTACACTCATTCATGATAGCCATGCGAATGTTCATCAATACGTACAGGGTGAGATCAGCGGTGCTATGTTCAACTTAGGGTATTTACCATACAGCGAAGATCCTAGTATCATCACGACTCCATCCTCTACGATTGCAGCAATCGAGGCATTGCTAAGTTTGCTGAAAAAATCCGGAATCATTACAATTACTGTCTATGACGGACATGAAGGTGGCAGTGAAGAACGTGATGCATTGCTTGACTATGTTTCGACTTTACACCAAGGTGACGTGCATGCCGTCCGCTATGAATTGCTAAATCAAAGAAGAAACCCTCCATTTCTACTTGCACTCGAGAAAATGAAAGATTTTACGGAAGTGCGGAAGTTAGAAGCCGGAGAATCATAAAACCCGTCGCCACACAAAATGTGGCAACGGGTTTTTACTCAATCAAATTTACGAATATCTGCAATAGGATCTATTTCCAAGAAGTCCATTTCGTTCACAAACCGCACAAGTTTTTCTGCTACTTCAACGGCTGAGCTTAACTGACCTTCCCTCTTATAAGCCTCGAACTTTTTCAAATGGGGAAACTGTTCTTCAGATGATGAACGAATCGCCTCTTGCATCCCCGTATCGATAATTCCTGGTGCGATGGAAACAATTCCGGTTGGATAGTCTGCCATCTTTTGCTCCAGTGCAATGACACGTGAAAACTGATCAAGTCCAGCTTTCGTCGTACAATAAATTCCCCAGCCTTCATACGCACTGCGGCCTGCTCCGGAAGAGATATTCATGATCTTTTTCGTTCCTTTGAACTCTTTCAACGAATCGATAAATGTATTCATTAATTGAATCGGTGTCGTTAAATTCACTTTAATTGCCTGCTCTACTTTTTCAGTATCCAATGAACCTACCAAACTAATCGGATCCACTATACCCGCGTTATTGATCAATGTGAAAGAACTAGCTTCATCAAGATGTTGACCCACTATTCCTCCGAGGATAGCAGTCGCTTTCTCACAGTCTAAGAGATCTACTTCATACATCGTATGTAGCTGATCTGGATTCGTCCGCGCCAAACCATACACCGTTGCTCCGGTTTCTTTAAATTGGCTGAGTAATTGTTGACCGATTCCTTTTGATGCACCTGTAATGATAATTATATCCAAATGTATCTGCTCCCTTTCTATACAATGTAACTATTGAATGACCCTATGTATGTCGTTGCGTTTTCCACAGTCTTATTCGGCAACTCAAAAAACAATATCCAGCAATACACTGCAATAGCTAGAATAATGATGATCAATAAAATCGCTTGACGTTTATTCATATCTCCACGTCCTCCACCCATTGTTCCACTTTGTAATTTCTACTATACCACAACAACCAAATGAGCCCGCCACTCACGTTTCATTGAATGACGAACCCGGTAACTGAATTTACGTTTGAGAAACAAATTTTTGTGCTCCACCATTTTTAATACGCAGTAAATCTGCCAGTGTTTTTACACCTTGACGATCGAGCTTCCTTAATAACGCTGTAAATACATGTGCCGTTGTCAACGCATCGCCTAATGCACGATGTCGTTCAAATACTTCTGTGCCGAATAGACGCGCATAGTCTTCCAAGTCCTGTTGCTCACCCGTAGGATCCAAGTAATTAATCAAATGCATCGTATCGAATGATGTAGGGGTTTGAAATGTACATTTCTGACGGCTTAATTCTTTCTTAATCACCATTTCATCGAAATTGACATGGTGCCCAACCCAGCCTGCACTTTTATGTTTTTCTATAAAGGCAAAATATTCTTCGATAGCTGGAAGAGCCATAGGTGCATAGTCGACTTGTGACTGCTGTATAGTGGTTAGCTTGCTGATGACAGGAGGAATATCTCTTGATGGATTCACAAATGTTTGAAATACATGATCCGTAACTTTAAATCCTTCAACTTGTACGGCACCTATCTCAATCATTCGATCGTCTGCACCAATTGCAAAACCAGTAGTCTCTGTATCAAACACGGTGAAATTCATTTCTTGCAGCGGCGTATTTAGCTGAATCGATTGTTGCAATTCATATGTTAATTTTTTCTTTTTCCAAAACATGATTTCGCCCCCTACTTCTATAGTACAATATGCACGAATTTTTTACAGGGACCTTGATTTACACTTTCTTAAAGTTTTGATAATAAATGTGATTGAAGTGCTCTGACCGTATCTAGCGTTGTACGTAATTCATTTAATTCCCATCTTCTCAGTTTGCGCAAGTCGATTTCTGTAGAAATTTTCTCACCCCGTAAATGTTTCTCCCACGACATGGAAATTCTAATACTCAAAGATATTTCATATGCATGGCGAACTTCTTCCGCAAAGTCTTTCGTGATTTTTCTCTTTTTTTGCAAAGCTGAAATAATCTCGAGAGGTGTTGCATTGATGATCCCATTACTGACCCCTAAAATTTGCAAACAATGATGAAGTGGGAATAGAGCATGTTTCTTAATATCGATCACATCCGCTTTACTGCGTCCCCTGAAAATGTTCAAAAAGTTTTGTTGCAATTGTGGTATTGGTTTCTCTTTTTCCTGTTGTGCCATATAGTAAATAAATGTAGCTGATTTCCTCAACAAATCTTGTACCATTAGGATAAAGCGATCATTGACAGCAGTTTCACCGTAGAGAAATCGGAATGACAGGAAGTTATATCCGAGCAAGATTTGTTCAGGCGTAGACCGCAGCGCCCATTGGCGAATACGTTCGTGCCAAATTGCCATAGTGCCGCGCCACTGCGATTCACTAGCCATCATGAATCCGATACATCTAGTATAGCCCGCTTGTTCAAGATGAACGACAATTTCGTTGCCAAGAAGTTCGAAATAGTTCTCTACTTGCTCGGATTCCTCTCTCGACACATCTTCATAGACAAGGAAATGATCCTGATCAGTTAGCATAAACTGTTCACCACGTGCGCCACTGCCCATCTGGTACCAGGCAAACGCAACAGGTGGCGCCCCTTTCCCTTGATCTTCAAGTGACTGTACGGCCAGCATAACGCAATGCTTCGCTAGACGATCATAGAACTTCGTAATGATTTCCAATGTATGAATGGTTGAAATTTCATCCTGAATTAAATTGGACAACACATCGTAAATTGCCGCTTTAACGACAGGCAAATTTTCGAAAGAAGCTTCTTCTATGGTTTTTAAGATATTCATGGAATTACGATCGCGTTTCGTCATCAACGTGGCAAAAGTCACAATTCCTACAGGCTGCCCTGCTTTGACTACTGGCAAATGCTTGATTCCATGTTTATAAAATTTCGTCAAGGCCTCGTAATAATAATCGGTAACCTTAACCGTATGCGGATTTTTCGTCATGATATCTTTCGCTTTCAGTCCGATCGCAGAACCTCCTTCCGCTATCACTCGTTCGACTAGATCTTTTTCCGTTACGATTCCAAGCAATTTACCCGACTGATCTGTAACAATAATAGAACTGATGGAGTGTTTAATCATCAACTCCGCTACTTCTCTCGTTTCTGCTTCCGCGTGAATTGTCACGACTGGACTGCTCATGAAATCCTGTACACGACGGACATACGGTTCACTCTCACCATATTCATCAGCCAAACGGACTTGTTCCCCTAATGAGGTATAGACATTCGCCAAACGAATCGACATTTTACGCAAGACATAATCTCGTACATTTTGATCGTCCATTCGATGTTTAATTACTTCATATGGAACTTGGAGACAAACGGAGCCTTCAGCAACGACCATATCAATATGATGTTTATCAAGCGGTCGGGCCATTTCCCCTAAGTAGTAAGCAAAATTGGAAAAGCCAATAACTTCATTTTCTTGAATGAATTCTAATGTTACTGAACTGCCGTCTTGTCCTTCTATTTGAACTTCTGCGGATCCTTTCAACACGATGAGTAAACCTTCTTGGGGTGTTTTGAAATAGTTAGATTTCTCCGCTTCTTCATACATTTTCAGCTTACATTCAATCAATAACTGATCAAATTCCTTTTCTGATGTGTTTATAAATAACGGATTTTGATGAATTTTATCGTACCATTCCTGATCTTTTACCATCTTCAGCATTTCAAAACCTCCTATTCGTATTGACCATTACGAGATCTCACTTCATATTATTCAAATCTATATATCATCAGTACCTATATATTTACATTCAATATCCTTTCAACAAAAAATGGCTCCCTCTTCTGTCGTGCTTGTAGAAGAGGGAACCATTAGTTGAATAGCAAGTAATTATTATAGATCAAGCTCTTTGTAGCCAGTTTCCGCTTTGAAACGAACTTCTGCATAAGAAACTTCATCTTTCTCATGACGCTTAGAGCTAACAAGTGTACCAATGAATGCAGCAAGGAATCCTGCAGGTACAGATACGATAGCCGGGTTAGCATATGGGAAGATCGGATTACCAGTGATCAAAGTAGCTCCTTCAACTGGGTTCATTACTGATGGGCTGATTGCAACCAGAACTAGTGCAACGATTAATCCTGTCAACATAGAAGCAACAGCACCTGTCGTATTGAACTTCTTCCAATAAATCGTTAACAGAATAGTGGGTACGTTTGCGGATGCAGCAACACAGAATGCCAGTGATACTAAGAACGCAACGTTCAACTTTTCAGAACCAAGTGCAAGAAGGATAGAAGCAACACCAATTGCGATAGAAGCCCAACGAGCTGCTGCAACTTGTTGTTTCTCAGTTACATTACCATTTTTGAAGATTTGTCCGTAAATATCGTGAGCAATTGCAGAAGCACCTGAAAGTACAAGACCTGCAACAACTGCTAGGATTGTCGCGAAAGCAACAGCTGCAACGAAGGATTCAAGTGCGTCTCCTCCAAGAACTCCAGCAAGCATCGGTGCTGCCATGTTCCCAGCGGCATTTTCTGCGATGATTGCGTCTGATCCAACGAATTTAGCTGCACCAAATCCAAGGAAGATCGTCAATACATAGAAGATACCAATAATCCATACAGAATAAATAACGGAAGAACGTGCTGTTTTCGCATCTTTAACCGTGAAGAAACGCATTAAGATGTGTGGAAGTCCAGCAGTACCTAAAACTAATGCGATTAATACTGAAATAAGTCCAATTGTGTCTGTATAAACAACCCCTGAGTGAAGGAATGCTTCACCATGTGGAGTAGCAGTTTTCATTGTCTCGAACATACCGATGAAATTGAAGTTAAACTTCATAAGAACCAAGAAGGAAATAATGATTGTACCTAACATCAAAAGAATAGCCTTGACGATTTGTACCCAGCTTGTCGCAGTCATTCCGCCGAATAGAACGTAGATTAACATCATCGTTCCAACGATTAGAACTGCCATCCAATACTCGATGCCGAATAATAATTTAATAAGAGCACCCGCACCAACTAATTGTGCAAGCATATAGAACATTACGATAGTAATTGTGTTCAACGCTGCTGCTCCACGCACTTTCTTAGCGCCGAAACGAGCACCGATCATATCTGCCATCGTAAACTTACCTAAGTTACGTAGTGGTTCAGCAATTAAGAATAACACCACGAGATAAGCCGTTAACCAACCAATACTGTAGTAGAAGCCATCAAATCCGTTAAGTGAAATCGCACCTGCGATACCTAGGAAAGATGCTGCGGATAAGTAGTCACCAGCAATTGCCATACCATTTTGCCAGCCTGTTAATGAACCACCAGCAGTATAAAAATCACTTGCCGTAGTCGTTTGCTTTGCCGCCCAATATGTAATGTAGAGCGTCAGCGCGATTACTGCGAAGAATATAACATATGAAATCCAACTCATGAACACAACCCCCTTATTTTAAAACATTTTTCTCTATAATCTTGTCCACTTCAACATCAAAGTGTTTTGCTTTATTCATGTATACGGACGTGAATACCCATACCATAATGAACATGGAGAATGCATAAACCCAAGTCCATGTCATTGCACCAATTGCAGGTTTTTCTAAAATTTTTGTATAACCAGTTAATAGTGGAAGAATAAAGTACGCTGCGAAGAAGAAAATAACAAAAGGTGTAGCGAAGGTCTTTTTTCTTTTTACCAGACCTTTAAAGTCTTCTGATTGAACAAGCTTTTCATAGTCCATTGTGGATTTCCCACGTGCCACTTGATTAGTCATTAGTTAATCCCCTTTCTATTTTATATAACGTAGTAAATTAGTTCCTTTTCCCCCCGTTTCAATGAAACCGCTTTCATCACCAACATGAATTGATAATATATTACAGCGTATTCGAATAAATATTTGTTGTAGTACACATGTAAACGATACCAAACAATTACCAGATTTGCAATAACCTTTTTTAAAGATTCGTAAAATTAAATCTACTATAAAAGCAAATCACGTATAGACATTAATCTATCAAATCTAGGTGGAAACTACAAGAACTTTTTGCATTTATCACAACACTTTTTAAATAACATCATATTTAATTTTATAGTAATTCCTAATCGTTATTTTACAACATGCTTAATACTGTTAAACAACAGGAAAAAGTTGTAGTATATTGTATATTAGCAATTAGTGAAATAAACATGGTGTGAAGACTACTTTTGGAGAAAGATGGTGTGATAATTTGCCTATACCAACTAACCACGCACAACCCATACGAAAGACTGCTAAGGAAAATGCATTTAGTCAACTTCAGAAATGGATTATCGATGGAACTCTACAGCCCGGTGAAAAACTAAATGACGTTGAATTGGCAGAAGCCCTTGGAGTGAGCCGTACGCCTATACGAGAGTCACTACAATTATTAGAAGTTCAAGGATTTGTTCAAATGTTTCCAGGTAAAGCAACACAAGTGACGGACGTAGATCGTGAGTCTATTTCGGACTTGCTCCCTCCACTCGCTGCGCTGCAAGCATTATCGGCTGAACTTTCCATACCCAATTTAACCGAAAGTATTATTAAGAAATTGCGGGAAACGAATAAGAAATTCGCGCTAGCAGTTGAAAAAGAAGATTATTTCCAAGCTTTGAAAACCGATGAAAAGTTCCATCAAATCATTGTGGACACAGCCAATAATCCATACATTTCCTCGATGCTTGTCTCGCTACAAGCTCATGTGCGTAGACTCTTCTTTCATAATTCCATTATATTGACGGAGCAGTCGATTGAAGAACATGAACAGATCATAGATTTAATGAGTAAGCGTAATGGTGAGCAAGTTACCAAAGTTATGAGAGAAAATTGGTTACGCGCCATCGAGGAGTTTCATTCGATTGAAAAAGCGGATTCATAAATAGATAGGAAAAGGGGCTGTCCAGAAAGTCAGTAAAAACTGATTTTCTGTGGCAGCACTTTCTTTTGAAACAAATAAAGAATCCTCTTTCCCCCATTCATTTCCGTTACAGGCGGACGCGTTCGGGAGGGCCCGCGGTGAGCCACCCCCCTCGCTTTGCTCGCTGGGTGTCTCACCTGTCGGCCTGATCCTCCCCGAGTCGCCGCCTTCCACTCCAATCCACTCGGTATGATGGATAAAAAATTACAAAAAAAAACGTCCTTTCTAGTAGAATAAAGTCACCAAAACTCTCTACGAAAGGACGATTTTTATGTGCAATCTGAAGATTACTTTGACCAGTAGACCACAGAACAGCTGACTTTTCCTATAGAAGAGGCCGAAGCACTTCCTACTGAAGTCCATCGTTCTTAACGGCCAACCTTATGACAACCGATAAGGCCTGGCCATTCCGGATCCACTCCTTTTTTATGATTTTTCAGTAGTGGAGATAACGTGGAGATCTTGCACTCTTTTATTGTTTATTACCGCCACAATAGCTGTTACGAAAGTCGTGATCAATACAGGAACTAACCAGCCGATACCTTCTGTATAGTATGGGATGTATACTGTATAGGCCTCATGCACAGTCGCAAGCCAATTCGGCATGGTCTTCTCAACTAGTGAGTAGAATTTCACGAGCGCCTCAACGAAACTGACAAGGAATGCCGTTACAGTTGCTGTTCGATATACCAAGCGAGATTGATGGAATAAAGGGCCGGTAAACGTCAACAAGATTAATACCATGGCCAGTGGATACAGTAGAACCAGTACAGGAAGCGAGTAATTGATAATATTCGCTAGCCCGAAATTGGCTACGACCAAACAGAATATTGAAAAGAATACTACAAAAAGTTTATAGCTGATTTTTGGGATGATCGAATGGAAGTACTCTCCACATGCAGTGAGTAGCCCAATCGCCGTTGTAAGACAGGCAAGCATAATCACGACACCAAGCAACACTAGTCCCGTCGTACCGAATAAATGAGAGGAAGTTTCGCTTAACACGGAACCGCCACCATCAAGATAGCCAAATAGATCAACCGATGTGGCACCTAGATAAGCAATACCTATATATATAATGGCTAAAAATCCGGCTGCCACAAATCCTGTCTTAGCCGTAGAAGCCAATATTTGCTTTTTATTCGTAATGCCCATTGCACGCAATGCGTTGATGACAATGATGCCGAAAACGAGTGAAGCCAATGCATCCATCGTATTGTACCCTTCAAGAAAACCCGTAAAGAATGGTGTTTCTTTATAAGGTGCTTGCGATACTTGCGCACTTCCCATCGGACTGAGAAGCGTCATTCCAATTAAGCCAATTAATATAATAATAATGAGTGGTGACAAAAATTTACCGACTCGATCGACGATTTTAGCAGGGTTCAGTGATAACCACATGCTAATGCCAAAGAAAGCCAATGTAAATAAAAAACGAGCGAGATCAATAGAAAACCCATTTAAAAATGGAGCCACACCAATATCAAATGCCACAGCTCCTGTTCGTGGCGCTGCGAAAAACGGGCCAATCGTCAAGTACAATATGGCTGTAAAAAGAACAGCGTATACCGGATGAATCCGACTTGCCAAGTCTTGCAAATCTTTCTTGCCAGAAAAACCAATAGCTAAAATACCTAGAAAAGGCAAACCTACACCTGTGAATAAAAAACCGGCCATAGCTTTCCACGTTTGATCTCCAGCGAGCTGTCCGAGCTCTGCAGGGAAAATTAAATTGCCTGCTCCAAAAAATAATGCGAATAGCATAACTCCAATAACGAGACTTGATGAAAATGATAGTTTCTTCTCCATATGTATAAAATTCCTCCCAAAGTCAACCGTATTAATTTGTATGCAATATATCACGTTCCCTTATATTACTCTTCCCAATTTAGAAAATCAACAGCTAGTCAAATCATTTGACTGTTGTCTATATTGCCAACTTACAGACTATTTATCAAGATCTGCAATAGAATTTTTAAAATAGAAAAAACTGACCTCGATCGAGATCAGTTTAGACGTAGAAGCTAAATACTAAACGACTTAGAAATGATAGGTAGTAGTTGGGGATTTCCATTTCACAGTAGATTAGCTGTGCTTCACTACTGTCCGTGCTACATCAACTCAGTACAATGTTCGTTTTGCTGTAACCCTCTCTTAACTTGGTTACTTGCAATGTCGCAGGGATCGCTTCTTTCATTTCATCGATATGGGAAATGATGCCGATCATTCTCCCCGATTGCTGAAGAGCGATTAGAGTATCTATCGCTTTCTGAATAGCCTCTTCATCCAACGCGCCGAATCCTTCATCAATAAACATCGTCTCCATACGAACAGCCCCTTGGAAGCTTTGAATGACATCCGCCATACCCAGCGCCAAACATAATGAGGCATTAAATTTTTCACCGCCTGATAACGTCTTAACATCTCGCGTCTGCCCTGTATACGCGTCATGGACGTCTATACCTAAGCCACTTTGTTTCCCTCTAGTTTCCTGACGATCACTACGGACGAGTTCATACTGTCCATTTGAAAGATCTCGTAGACGAATATTCGCAGCTTGAATGATGCGCTCCAAATACTCGATTTGAATATAACGCTCAAAGGAAATCTTCAAATGGTTTTGACCACGGACTAGATCATAGAGATTCGTAATCTTTCCATAAGTTCTTTCTAGCTCTGCTTCCTTAGATTTGCTAGTTTTCAATTCAGTATACAGATCCTGTGCTGCTTGTTCTCGTGCTTTTGATTGATTGGACAACGCAAACGCTTCTTCGTATTGTGTTTTCATTGCTTCTATCTGGTGTTCCATGACTTCCAAATCCACTTGCTGTTTACCCTCTACAGACTTTTTGAGTTCTTCTACGGATGATTGTAGCGTATGAAGCGTTTGGGCAAATACTTGAAGTTGTTGCTGGATAGCCTGACGTTTTGAAGGCGGCAGTTTCACTTGCATATAATTTTCTTGCGAGGTAAAGCCCTCTTCTGTCAACCTTTTTGTAAAGAAAGCTGAACTTTGGTCTACTTTCTCTCTCATATCTGCTAGCGACTTCTTCTCTAGAATCTCTCGGGACTCCCATTTTATTTTCTCAGTCGAGGCGTCTTGTAATTTCTGTTGGATGGTTTTCCAAGCATTTTCAAGTTGTTGACTGGCTGTTTCTTTAGAAGTAATTTGTTGTTGCAATGCGGATAGTTCCTGTAAATTTTCAGGTACCTTTGTTAACGCATAGTTATAGAGCGCACGTTTCGTTTCAAGCTCTGCTTTGGATTCATTGCGTTGCTGTTCTAATGTATTCATTTCTTCGGTAAGTTCTTCCATGGCCTTCTGCGCTTGGTTTTGTTGGTCTTTCTTTTGTTTCAATACCTCTCGCTTATTTCTAAGGACAGCTACTTCTTCCGTCAGATCTGCTTGTTCTTTTTGATAATCACGATTCAAATCTACTTGTTGCTCATCCAATTCAGCTTTACTTAATTCAATACGTTGCTGGAGTTGTTGCAATTGTGCCTGCTTAGTATGGAAGGTCTGTACTTTATTCGTTAACTCTAGCTTAGCCGTGTCTAATTGTTGCTTCGATACGTGTTCAGATTCTGCAACTTCAGCTTTAGCTGGATGGTCGATACTACCGCAAACTGGACAAGACTCTCCGTCATGAAGTGAAGCAGCAAGGGCTACCGCCTGATTATTAATCCAACGATTCTCAAGGTCTTGATAGACAGCAGTATAATGCTCTATTTGTTGATTAGCTATGTTAAAATCTGTCTCAAATTCCTGCCGTTGTATTAGTTGTTGCTTGTATGTAGCCACTTGCTTTGCGACGGCTTTGCAACTTGAAAGTTGATCCACTAACTGTTCGTATCCTTCTAATGAAGTCTCCAATTCAATCATTTCATTTCTCTGCACAGTAATGGATTCTTTTTGTCGCTTTGCTGCTTGCTGATTCACTAGCAAGGATTTCTCTACTCGATCTACTGTGTTGTTAAGTGACTCTAACTCTTGACGTTGCGCGGTGAGTCCAGATACGGTTGGAAGTAAATTTTTCAACGTAAGTACCTGTTCTTTTACTTCGTTTCGCTCAGCTTCTTTGGCTAGTTCCTGTTCATATGAAGCTTTTGCGGACACTAGCTTTTCCTCTGCATCAGCAAGAAACGTGACAGCTTCAAAGTGACTTCGCTCTTTTTTCTGCCACTCTATTTCATTAGACTTCACTTGTTGTTCTACATCTTCTAATTTCGCGGCTCGTTCTGCTTGCTGCAATTGCTGTTCGAGAGTTTTCATCTCTGCTTGCTTCGTCTGCAATCCTTCCAGTTCTTTTTGGCGTTGCAGTAGCTTGGCAAATTGTTCATTAATTGAACGGGCTTCATGCAATTCTTGTTGTTTTTCATTATGAACTTTATAAAGTCTAGTATATTCTGTATGTGTTTCTTTAGATTGTATTTCATGATATGCATGTTCTTGTTGAAGACCTAATACGAGCTGATGGTAGTTTGGGTACTCTGATTGTAATTCTGTAAATAATAAAGAGTCACGTACAGGTAACTTCGCTGGTATTTGATGAAGAATCGTATCACTCAACTGTTTTTCGCGAAGATATTCAGCATTCGCTTCTTCTTTTTTCACTTTTAACCGTTCGACAATCTTTTGGTACGGTTCTGTTTTAAAGATTTTCCGCATGATGGTTTCCTTATTTCCCGTATCGGATGTTAAGAATTTGCGAAATTCCCCTTGAGGCAACATCATGATTTGACTAAACTGTGCATGCGTAAAGCCTAGTAACTGTTCAATCTTATCATTTACCTCCGTAACAATTTGACGATCTACCGCCGGAACGAATCGCTCATCTTTTTCTTCAAATAATTCGCAGCGGCCCAATGTATCCGATTTATTGCCTTTTTTTCTGTAAGGTATTTGACGCACGACACGGAATCGACGGTTATGGATATCAAACGTCAATTCTACAGTCGTCTGCATGTCGTCATCAGCAAACTGACTGCGCAATGCTTTTGTATCTGTACGATCCTCTCCGCTTGCCTGTCCATATAATGCGAAACAAATGCCATCAAAGATCGTAGTTTTCCCTGCACCCGTTTTTCCGGAAATGACAAATAAACGATGTTCTTTCAAATCACGAAAATCAACAATTTCCTTGTCTTTATACGGTCCAAATGCTGTCATGGTTAATATAATTGGTTTCATGCACGGTCTTCCTCCTTCATCACGTCCCACAAAACTTCAGCGAATAACTCTTTCGTTTCTTCGTCTACTTCTTCGCCTTGAAGTTCTTTAAAAAACGAAGCAAACATTGCTTGGTCATCTTCTTTTTTCTCAACAGTCACTGTTCCACCAAGACTGTCTGTCGAAGAAGCAAAAAGTTTACGTTCTACATGCATAGCGTTCGGAAAAACGGAACGAATTTTCTCCATTGGTTGAATGACTGGCACCGTATCAAGCAGCTTGACGAACACATAGTCTTCATTGTGAGGCATCTTTAATAGATCTTCTATCGTTCCTTCAACCGTTCTCACATCATGAAGCGGAGTCAGTAGCTTTTTTTCAATTTCCACTTCGCCTTTTTCTCCGAGCTCCACAATGAGGTATCCCTTTTGATGATTCTCTTCCGATATGGAATACTTTAATGGTGAACCTGAGTAACGAATTGTTTCATTGCCTACAAAATGCGCCTGATGCAAGTGACCAAGCGCTGTGTAATGAAATGGCTCGAATAAATCTGAAGAAACATATTCAGCCCCGCCAATCGATAATGGTCGTTCTGCATCACTAGTATTTTCTTCTTTCTCACCATGCGTAGTGACGAATGCATGACCGACAAACACATGTCGAGCGTCTTGATCCATAGACATCTCTATACGCTCGATGATTTTCTTCATAGCTTGCTGATGACTGGAAATCGATTCATCTTCAAGCAAGTGACGAACAATCGAAGGATCCGCATAGGGTATTAAATGAAAATAGATATCACCATATTCGTCTTGGAGCTTTACTGGTGACAAGTGTGGGGACCATTCTCCTGTTATGTATAAACCTTGGTCTTTCATGAACGTACTTCCAAAATGAAGGCGGCTAGGGCTATCGTGGTTTCCTGCAATAGCGATGACAGGTATTTTCAAATCCAATACAATCTCCTGTAGAACGTCATTCAACAAACCTACCGCTTCAGTTGGCGGAATTGCACGATCATACAGATCCCCTGCTATAATGATTGCATCCGGTTGTTCTCTTTTAATTTCTTCTATAAAAGTCTGTAAAATATAACGCTGATCTTCTGTCATATAGATTCCTTGCACGAGCTTGCCGAGATGCCAGTCTGCTGTATGGAAAATTTTCAAGTCGTTTCCCCTCTCTTCTTCTATAAAAATGGAGACAAGAAGAGTAGCGTATTAGAAAAGTGGTATGAAAATTACTTGTCTATTACGCTCATTCTTCTATCTCAAATTACTACCTATCTACTTGTTGGTTTGCTTCATTCAATATTTCTCCAATTTTGCGTTCATTGATAACGAGATCGGCAAAGCGATCCATTTCTGTAGGTTCCATATTAATAATAACTAACTTCGCGCCTTGCTCTTTTGCGATGAGCGGAAATTGATTCGCAGGTGTAACGGTTAATGATGAACCTAGTACAATGAAAAGATCAGCTTTCTCACTTTCAAAAATCGCTTGAATAAATGCTTCTTCGGGTAGCATTTCTCCGAATAAGACAACCGATGGACGCAACGTACCGCCACAATCACAGTAAAACGCATCTTGTTCGTAGCGTTCGTTACCGTATACTTTTCCACAAGTTTCACAATGGACATTACGAAGTGTCCCATGAAGTTCCATAACGTTTTTCGAGCCCGCCATCGTATGGAAACCATCGACGTTTTGCGTAATAATTCCATGGATCAGGCCGTCCTTTTCCCACTTAGCTAAAATATCATGCCCTTTATGCGGTCCTGTTTCTTTTGCCGCTATGACCCGTTGTTTATAAAACTGAAAAAACTGGTCTACCTGCTGATTGAGAGCAGTTATGCTTGCCACTTTGGCAGGATCTTCTGTTTCCCACATGCCCGTTTTAGCGGAACGGAAATCAGGTAGCCCGCTTTCTGTCGACATCCCAGCTCCTGTATAGACGATAGTACGTTTTGATTCGTTCAATAAATCTGCCAGCACGGTCTTCATCCTTTCAACTAGCGAAATTATGTTCTATCTGTATACTAGCATATCCTGTTTTATTGCAACTTATCAAACGAAACGGAATTAAAAAAACGAGCATCCACAATGGATACTCGCTTACTATTAGTTTGCTGTAATTTTTTTAATGGCTTCCAAATCAATCAATCCATCAATTTCATTCGTCTTGATATAATCTGCCTCTTGACTGATATCAGCCATCTCTTGCAATACGTCCTCATTTACATCTGTTGTAACTTCAATTCGTGTGAACGCCGCTTCTAATTCATCACGGGCAATTTCTTTTCCAGTCAGATCTTTGATATGCTTCACCACTAGCTGTTGTGCTTTTTCTGGCTCATCCCGAATGAATTGAACTGCTTTTGCGTGAGCTGTCAAATAAGCAGTCGATAGTTTTTCGTTTTTCAAAAACGCATCGCTTGTTGCGACAACTGTATTCGTAGATTCTTTACCCCAAGCAAAGTCTTCCCAGTCAAGAATCAGTTTACCATTCGCCTGATTTTGTAAAATATATCCCCATGGTTCTTGTGTTGCTGCGCCGTCTACTGAATCTTGAATAAATAATGTCGCTGTATCCGCTGGTGCAGAGGCGAAAAACTCCACTGTTCCACCGTTAGCTTTTGCCTTTAAACCTACGTCTTTCAACGCTTTACGTAACATTACATCTTGCGTACTGCCGATTACGGGAATCGCAATTCTCTTACCATCTAGATCAGCTAATTCATTAATTCCACTTTTACCGTTGGCTACTAATACCGCACCGCCGTTTACTGCTCCAGAAACAATATGATACTTTGGATCTTTTACATAATAGTTGATGACAGGTCCAGGACCAACCGTTCCGATATCTATGGAATTAGAAGCCATTGCCTCCATGAATAACCCACCGTTACTAACCGTCTTCGTCGAAACTTTGATGTCTTCACCGAACTCTTCCGCGAAATAATTATTCTCCAGTCCAACAATTGTTGCGATATGTGTTAAGTTCGGGAAGTATCCGATCGTAACTTCATTTTTATCCGCACTGGCTACGTCTGTTTTTCCACATCCCGACAAAACTCCCACAATGGCTATTACAGAAAGCAATACACCCAATAGTTTCTTATTCATATAATGATCCCCTTTTCTTAGAGCGTATCACGCCCGAATTCCCCATTTTCTTTCAACACTGCGTTCCAAACGCAAGAATAATACATTATCCATAATCGTACCGATCACACCGATGATAATCATGACAGAAATAACTAAATCCATTTGACCAAGTGCGCGGCCCGATTCTAGTAGTTGACCGAGACCTACGCTGGCACCTAGTAATTCCCCAGCCATGAGCGCACGCCAAGAGAATGCCCAAGCGATGCGTAAACCAGAGATCAATTGTGGTACGGATGCTGGCAAGATCACCGTCCGTAAAAAATGAAAACCGCTTGATCCTAATGATTTGGCGACACGCTGATATAATACGGGTACGTTTTTAAAGCCGCTTGTTGCGTTAACGATCATCGTCCAAGTCGCCCCTAAAGTCACGATAAATAAAATAGCAAAATCATTGAGACCGAACCAGATGATCGCAAGTGGGAACCAGACAATACTTGGAATAGACTGTAAAGCCGTGACAAGAAAACCAAGTGTGTCTTCCACTATTTTGTATCGCCAAATCAAATAACCAAGCACCAGTCCAAGAATAGAAGCAATCGTGAATCCGATTAACAATCTGCTAAGACTTGCACCGATTGCAATGAGGATTTGACCGGAGACGAGACCAGAAACCAACGTCGACATGACTTGTGTGAAACTCGGAAACATAAAATCGGGTAAATCCGATAGCCTAGATGTGACTTCCCATATCGCCACTAGTATCCCGAGAAACACTATTCGTCTTAAAGCTGTAGTCATCGCCCATCTCCTCCTTCAACACTTTCTCTATTTCTTCTTGCAGTTCAGCTAAAATTTGCTTTTCCAGTTGCAACGTCACGTCACTCGGCATGACACCATCTTTTGTATCATTTGATTTGAAAGTTGCTTTAATTTTCCCCGGACGTGTCGCAAACACGACAATCTTTTGCGATAGTAATACCGCTTCACGAATATTATGTGTAATGAAAAGAACGGTTACTTTCGTTTTTCTCCAAATATCCAATAACTCTTTATGAAGAACCATGCGCGTTTGTTCATCCAACGCGGCAAATGGTTCATCCATTAACAAGATATCGGGCTCCATCACAAGCGCACGTGCGATGGATACACGTTGTTTCATTCCTCCTGATAATTCATGCGGATAGGAATCGATATAATTCCCTAAATGAACCATCTTCAGCATTTCAATAGCTTTTTGTTCGGCCTCTTTCTTCGACATCTTCTTTAGAAGTAAACCGTATGTAACGTTATCGAGTACTGTCAACCAAGGAAATAATCCAGCTTCTTGAAAAACGACTACTCGATCCGATCCTGAACCTTTCACTTCTTTTCCGTTAATGCTGATCTTCCCACAGTCAGCTTTTTCCAGTCCCGCAATCAAATACAACATAGTGGACTTTCCACAACCTGATGGACCTACAATGGAAACAAACTGTCCTTTTTCTATTTCAAGATTGATATTATCTAGTACTTTGACCGTTCCCTTTTCCTTATGGGGAAAGCTCTTTTCAATGCCTTCAATTTCCAAATACATGTTGATTCCCCCTCGTAAGTAGTTTGCGTTTCATTATGTTTTTAATCCCTACTAACTTTATATGTTTTGTATATATATAATCTACCATTTACGTAGGTTTTGTCAATAGGCTTTCTGATTATTTTTTCAATCTATTTAAAAGTAAGAAAACAAACACTATAGGTAATAGTTTTCCATCACGTATATTCCGTAATCCTACGCCAAAAAACCTCTACCCGATGTGGGAAGAGGTTTTTTAGCATATATTATTGAAATAAATCACTTGATAAATATCGTTCACCAGAATCTGGCGCAATACAAACGACTGTATCTTCAGGAGTCAAACGTTTAGCCACTTGTAATGCTGCATAGAGAGATGCACCACCTGATGGCCCGAGCAAAACACCTTCTCTTGCGAACTGTCTGACGGTTGTGTATGCGTCATCATCTTCGATACGGAAAATCTCATCGTAGACATGGGTATTTAATACAGTTGGAATAAATCCAGGACTTGTACCTACCAGTTTATGTTTCCCTGGTTTGCCACCTGATAATACCGGTGACCCTGCAGGTTCAACTACATGAACTGTAATAGCTGGATCATGTTCTTTTAATGATTCACCTGTTCCTGTTACCGTACCACCCGTTCCTGACGTACAGACAAAGGCCGTCAATTTACGATCGATTGATTGCATGGCTTCTATAATTTCTACAGCCGTCGTCTGGCGATGACTATCAGGATTTGCTTGATTTTCAAACTGCATCGGAATAAAACTATTTTCGATGGACTCTGAGATTTCATTCGCTTTAGCGATCGCACCTGGCATACGTTCTGAGCTAGGTGTTAAGACAACCTTCGCTCCATATGCTTTCATTAAGTTAATGCGCTCAATCGTCGAGTTATCCGGCATAACAAAAATGGCTGGGTATCCTTTTGCTGCAGCATTCATGGCCAAGCCAATTCCCGTGTTGCCTGACGTAGGCTCAATAATCGTGGCACCGGATTTTAGTACACCCGTTTTTTCGGCTTCTACTAGCATTTGATAAGCCGCGCGATCCTTTACACTGCGGCTTGGATTGAAATACTCCAATTTTACATAAACCTCAGCGCCAGTAGTTTCACCGAGCGTCCGTACTTTTACTAGCGGAGTCTCTCCGATTAATTCCGCCATATTATTGACTACTTTCATTCCGCACACCTACTTTTCATGATGATCCTACTATTATGAAGCTGATGTAATCTTTTGATCACGAGGTAAAGCTAATCCAACCAGACCAATGAATGGCAAGAATGACGTGATAATCATCGTTTGATAAATACCAATCGAGTCAATAAGCGTTCCGATCGCAACTGCACCGATGGCACCCATTCCAAACGCTAATCCTACAGTTAGTCCCGCCATCGTGCCAATTTTAGAAGGCACGAGTTCTTGCGCGTAAATCACCGTGACAGAAAAACTCAGCATAATAAAAAATCCGATCGTGAGTAATAATAAAATGATTCCCCAAACGGGAGCAAACGGAAGCAATACACTAAGTGGTAATGGCACGACAAGCGATAAGACGATCACTTTTTTTCGTCCTATTCTGTCTGCCATGGGTCCACCGAAAAACGTTCCGACAGCGCCTAGAGCTAAGAATAAGAAAATATACAACTGGCCATGCTGAATCGTCATGCCATAGTATTCAATCAAATAGAAAATATAGAAGCTCGTAATATTCGTCACATAGAATGAACGCGCAAATATAATAATCATTAATAATACTAGCGCAATGGTGATTTGTCTTTTTGACAAACTTTCCATCGTTGTTAATAATACTTTCTTCCGCCTACCTAAACGTTCTTCATTCAGCTGTTTCTTATACCACAGCGAGATACGAGTTAGTAAAGCAATGCCAGCAGCGGCTACTAATACAAAAACGGCTGCCCCTATTTGGCCAAGAGGAACGAGAACGAAAGCACTGATCAAAGGTGCAAGTGCTTGTCCCGAATTACCTCCTACTTGATAGATCGACTGAGAAAGTCCGCGCTTGTCACCCGCTGCCAAAAACGACACGCGAGAACCTTCAGGATGAAAGACCGCCGACCCTAAACCGAGCAACATAACAGATACAATAATCAGCCAATAGCTTGGTGCTAATGCGAGTCCCACCATTCCAATTAAAGAACATGTCATACCAATCGGCAACGCAAACGGCTTGGGTTTACGATCACTAAGATACCCAACAACTGGTTGAAGTAAAGATGCTACGATATTTAGAGCAAAAACAATATAGCCTAATTGTTTATAACTAAATTGATATTCTTTTTCCAAAATCGGCAACATTGCTGGAATCACTGCCTGTAGCGTATCGTTAAATAAGTGACAGACCGCAATCGCAATCATGATGGGAAATACCGGATTCGCTACGGCAGTTTGTGATGAGTTATTCATACCATCTGTTCACACCTTATCTAGTTGTCTATTTTACTTTGTGAATGTAGTAGGCATGACGACTCCCACCACTTCTCCAGTGGCGCATAATTCATCCTCAGCATAAATTTCTACAGCTACTTTCCACTTCTTCGGATGAATTTCGGTGACGTTTCCAATTGCTTTCAATACTTTTCCTTGTGGAGTTGGCTTACTGTATGTAATCTGCAAGGAAGCTGTCACAAAGCGTGGCGGTACAGACCCGTCTCCAGGTTCATGACCATTTTTTCGATGTAGGGCAAGTGCACAAGATCCTGTGCCATGGCAATCCATAAATGAAGCAAGAAATCCACCATACACAAATCCTGGAATTGCCGTATATTTTTTAGGTGGTAATGAATACGTAACGGTTTGCTCTCCTTCCCAACCAGTTCGGAAATGATTTCCTTCCTCATTGAGTCGTCCGCAACCATAGCACCAAGAAAAATCATCCGCATAACTGTCCTGAATCGCATGTGTAACATATTCTTTCATATTTATTGCCTCCCTTTCAGATGAAGTCTCTCTATTATACATTCCGAATATTGAAATATCGACCTAAAACGAAATATCGTTCGTAGCACGGCCAGTTATGTGCGTATCTTCCTGACTACATTCATATACTAGTGAGAAACGATATTTTATGGAAGGAGGAGAATAGTATGAAAATACGTGGAGTGATCTTGGCATTACTAGTGGCCGGAGGATTTTATGTCATGATTCAGACAATCGACGAAGCTGCCTCCCATCCCTTTGAGCGATTGCAAGAACAACAACTGAATGGTTTATCTCCTTATTCATTCATCACTTTTCGACAACCCAGTATGCAAAATGAGCAAGCCGTTACTTGGAAAGTAGACCAAGTTGAAGAAGTTGACCGCTTACTTCAATTTCTTCAAGCCTATGATTATGAGCGGGTGGATCCCGATACATTGGAATTATTTGATGATCAGCCGCTCTTCACAATCGATCTACATGATGAGAGTGGAAATCGCATGACTATATTGGTTGAGGAAGGGGTTTTAATTCACAATGACCGTCTTTATTATGAAGTTGTCAATGGCCCCTTACAAGTTGATTGGCTAATGGAATTCATACTTTCCAATAAACCGTAATTTTGTACTCTGAACATTCATTGTATTATACTATTAATTCGACAACCGAATAATCGACTTGAAGGAGAGATTCAAATTGGCGAAAAGCTTACCTAAACGTGCACAAGTTAACGAACAAGAAACGTGGAATTTACAAACCTTATTTGAAAATGAACAGGACTACGAGAAAGCAGTAAAAGATGCTGAAACGGCAGCAACCGCTTTTGAGAAAAATTATAAAGGCACGATCATAGATTCAACTTCGGCTATTGTAGCATTGGATGCCTATCGCAGTTTACAAGAGAAGCTCGTCAAGATTTCTAGTTATGCTGAGCTGACAGCAAGTGTGGATTTAACAAATGACGAGGCGCAAATGAGAGAGAGTAAATGGAGTTCAATTGCCGCAAAAATCGGCAGCCAAACTTCCTTCATGATGAGTGAGTTAACAGCGCTTTCCGAGGAGACTTTGCAACAAGCTAGTAAACAGTCTGGGGAGTATGCAACTGTATTCGATAAAATTATTCGGGAAAAACCGTATCAATTACATCCTGAAGTAGAGAAGACACTCGCTGCATTCTCTTCTTCTTTCCAAGCACCTTATTCGATGTATAATACAACGAAAATGGCAGACATCGACTTCCCTGACTTCACTGCAGATGGAAAAACCTATCCACTGAGCTATGTTTCATTTGAAGGGAAATGGGAGTCCGAACCAAAAACATTGATAAGACGTGCTGCGTTTAAAACATTCAGCGATACATTGCGTAAATATCAACACACAACCGCCAAAACATATGACATGCATGTGCAGATGGAGAAAACGACTTCTGACTTACGTGGGTATGACTCTGTTATTGACTTTTTATTGATGGAACAAGACGTGGATCGTTCTATGTATAATCGTCAAATCGATGTGATTATGGAAGAACTCGCACCACATATGCGAAAGTATGCAAAACTCCTTCAGAAAATTTATAATCTCGACGAAATAACGTTTGCGGACTTAAAAATGCCGATTGATCCGTTATATGAACCTTCCATTACAGTGGAGGAATCGAAGAAGTATATGAATGATGCGCTTGCTGTTATGGGAGATAATTATCTTGACATGGTGAACCGTGCCTATTCCGAACGCTGGATTGATTTTGCTCAAAATGAAGGAAAATCCACAGGTGCATTTTGTGCGAGTCCTTATGGCAACGGTTCATTTATCTTGATCTCTTGGACAGGCAGCATGGAAGATGTCTTTGTACTAGCGCATGAATTAGGTCATGCCGGTCATTTCCACTACGCTCATGGAGCGCAAAACCTGTTTAATTCGGAATCGTCACTGTACTTTATTGAAGCCCCTTCTACGATGAATGAAATGCTAATGGCCAATCACTTATTGAAGAATTCCGCTGATCCGAAATTCAAGCGTTGGGTACTGTCTTCCATTGTGGCACGAACGTATTACCATAACTTCGTGACACATTTACTTGAAGCAGCGTTCCAGCGTAAAGTGTACGAACGAGTGGATGCAGGTGGAAATGTCAATGCAACTATCTTGAACGATTTGAAGCGCGGCGTACTCGAAGAATTCTGGGGCGATAGCGTGAAAATAAATGATGGTGCAGAACTGACTTGGATGCGTCAACCTCACTATTATATGGGCTTATATCCGTACACATATAGTGCAGGATTGACCATTTCTACTGAAATGGCAAAACGCGTATTAATAGAAGGAAAACCAGCTGTTGAAGACTGGCTCAATACTCTGCGTGCAGGTGGTTCAAAAAAACCGGCTGAACTTGCAAAAATGGCGGGAATCGACATCACAACAGACAAACCGTTGCGCGATACGATTTCATATATTGGTGAGTTAATAGATGAAATTGAGAAACTAACGCAAGAAATTGAAGCACAGTAAGAACAAAAAACATCCGCCAAGCAGTTTTTTCCTGCAAGGCGGATGTTTTTTCTTTTACTTCATTATTTCACTTAGGATTTCATATGAACGAAGTCGTTCTTTATGATCGAAGATTCCTGAACTGATGATCAGCTCATCCGCTTTTGTCATTTCCACGAACTCTTCTAGCTTTCGTTTCACAGTTTCAGGGCTACCAATAATGACAGATGGCGCCTCACTTTGCTGCGCAACGGCTTCTTGCTCAAATGGTGACCATGCCGCATGAATGTCTTCAATTGGAGGTGTAAATTGCGCCATCTTACCTTGACGGATATTTAAGAACTGTTGCTGCATGGATGTAGCCAAGTATTGTGCCTTTTCATCCGTATCCGCCGCGATTAAATTAACGCCCATCATCGCATAAGGCTTTTGAAGATCTTTTGACGGTCGGAAGTTTTGATGATAAATTTGCAGTGCCTGCATCATAAACTGCGGTGCAAAGTGACTGGCGAAAGAAAATGGCAAACCGAGTTCAGCAGATAATTGAGCACTAAAGCCGCTTGAACCTAGCAACCAAATCGGGACGTTCTGCCCTGCCCCTGGAAATGCTCGAACGCGATCAGTCGGATTACCTGCAAAGTACGTACGTAATTCCTCCACTTGTTGTGGGAAGTCTTCTCCACCGCTTTGTAATGTACGGCGAAGTGCATACGCCGTCGCCTGGTCACTTCCAGGTGCACGGCCTAGCCCCAAATCAATACGCCCCGGATACATAGCATCCAGTGTACCGAACTGTTCGGCAATGACCAGTGGTGCGTGGTTCGGCAACATGACACCGCCAGAACCTACTCGAATATCTTTTGTCATCTGCGCTACATGTCCAATGATGATAGATGTAGCGGAACTTGCAACTCCTGGCATATTATGATGCTCAGCTAACCAGTAACGATTGAATCCCCAATCTTCTGCATGCTGCGCAAGATCTACACTGTTCTTAAATGACTGTCCTGCATGACTGCCTTCATTGATCATGGCTAAGTCTAATATCGATAACGGAATCCCGCTAAAGTGTTTCGCTTGTTCTCTAATCAATTCATTCACTCCTCATAACAGCAACCATTTTTCTTTACCCACTCAAAAATGGCCTGAATAATATCTTCTAATTCTTTACCCTTTGGTGTAAGTTCGTACTCGACTTTCCTAACCTTTGGATCGGACTGTTTTTTAATGACCAAGCCATGCGCTTCCAAATCACGCAATCTCTCCGTTAGAAGACGATCTGATATCCCTTCGATCTCTGTCGATAATTCAAAGAACCTCTTTGGTCCGTCTAATAAATGATAAATGATAATTCCCATCCAACGCTTCCCGATAAATTCGATTGTGTTATGGAAACTATCGCAGCTTTTTTGACCTTTAGGATTTAACGACTGAACAAACTCTTCATTTTTCTTCATTAGCAAAACCCCAATCCTATACTCCTTTCACTTTATCACATCTAGGTTTGACAAACAAGCTTACTAATAGTAATCTTATAAAGAACTTACTATTAGTAAGTAGTTGTCAATATATTTTAAGGGAGTTTGTCATTATGTCACAAAATTACGAAGAATTACTAGAAGTTATGCAAGCACGGAAATCTGTTAGAAAGTTCGATCCGAACTATACAATCGATAAAAACGATATTACGTCTATGCTGGAGGAGGCGATTTCCGCTCCTTCCTCAAGCAACTTACAGCCATGGCGTTTTCTTGTTATACAAGATCAAGAGTTAAAAAAGAAAATCAATCGCTTTTCATTCAATCAAGAACAAATCGAAACTGCATCCGCTATTATCGCCGTCATCGGTGATACAGAAATGTACCACAACATTGATGAGATCTATCTTTCCAATTTAGCTGCAGGAAATATAGATGAAGAGAATGTGCAGATTCAGATTCAAAATGCTAAAGCAGCTTATCCGAATGCTCCACTTGAAGTGAGACGTAATATCGCGACGTTTGATGCGGGTTTAGTTTCTATGCAGCTCATGTTGATTGCTAAGGCAAGAGGGTTCGATACTGTACCGATGGGTGGGTTTGATAAGCAACAATTTGCTGAGTCATTTGAACTTGAGTCACGCTACGAGCCACTAGTACTGATCGCGCTTGGAAAAGCTGCTTCACCTGCTTACGGTTCTACGCGTCTTCCTATTGATGCGATTACTACTTATTTGTAATAGCGTTGGATATGGGGTTTTTGTTCCGAAGCGTATCAATGGGAACTTTAATCCGCAATCACTATACAATGTTCAATATTAAAATTAATCGATGCAAAAGAGGATGTTATAGAAGTGTTACTACTTCTATAACATCCTCTTATTTACGCTCACTCCTGAACGCAAGCTCGCTCAATAGTTACCGCACAACTCATCTCGTCGTACTTACCATACGCCGCGTGATAGGTTGGCCCCACACCTTGTTTGAATGTCAGGGAATGGCGAATGCCTGCCGTAATGAACTTCTTCGCTTCAATCACGGCAGCTTGCACCGTTTGTCCCTTTGCCAAACCTGCCACAATGGCAGCAGAGTAACTGCAACCTGCACCATTCGTATTCAGCGTATCAATTCTTGGAGCTTCGAGTAGGTAAAACTGTTCGCCGTCATACAACACATCCACTGCCGGTCCATCCAACCTTCCACCTTTCACTAATACGAACTTCGGTCCAAATTCAAATAACCGACGTGCAGCCTCTTTTAGATCCACTACAGATGTCAACTCCATTCCACCCAATAAGTAAGAAGCTTCAGGCATATTTGGCGTAATAATCGTGGCAAGAGGAATCAATTGATTTTGCATCGCTTTCATTGCATCGTCTTTCAATAACGCAGAGCCCATCTTTCCGATCATCACTGGATCTACTACTATATGTTGAATGTCCGATTGCTGTATCCATTTCGTTACATTGAGAATAATTTCTTTTGTAAACAACATACCCGTCTTCATTGCATCTATACCGATATCTTCTTCTATCGTCACCAATTGCGCTTCGATCGCTTCCCAAGATTGAGGAAATATACTTTGTCCAGTACGTGGGTTTCTTGCCACAATCGCTGTGACTGCTGTTGTACCGAATACATCAAACTCCTGGAATGTTTTCAAATCTGCTTGGATTCCTGCTCCTCCACGTGCAGCAGAACCAGCGATAGTTAATGCCCGCTTGATCATCGTCTCTTTTCCTCCCGTCTACTATATAATTCATTAGGTTTTTATTTATTATCGGTATCATTCTACAGGATAACGTGGCGAGGTTTGAAGAGTCAATTTCATAGTACATTACAAGATATTCGTCTATTTACTACCGAATAAAAACTCTCTATCCAATTATCAGATAGAGAGCTTTTACGATTAACTTACAACATATACGAAATATCAGAAGCTACTGTGGGATATGCGAATGGCATTTGCTTTAATTCGATGAGCGGAATTTGGAATCGAATAGCCATCGCGAAGAGATTAATCAGTTCATCGGCTCCTCCACCTAAGAAATGTGCACCGAGTACAACATCTTTCTCTTGGTCGATAATTACTTTAAATGCCGCTGCCCCTTCATTTGTCTGTTTATATGTGAACCACTCGGTGGTATCTTGTGATTTTACATATATTTTTAAACCGGAGTTTTTTGCCTCTTGTTCGCTCATTCCAACCGATGATAATTTGGGGACAGTGTATACAATAGATGGGATGACTGGATAATCTGCCGTTTTATTATTCCCTTTTAGAAGATTCGAAGCGACAACATGTGATTCCGTTGTTGCGACGGGTGTCAAAGGAGGCGCGTCACTTGAAGCGACATCTCCAGCTGCATATACATGTGGATTACTGACACTCTGCATGTATTCATTGACACATACGCCTTGCTTATCACGCTGTACATTTCCTTTTTCTAAATCAATATCCAATGCAGGTGTGCGTCCTGCCCCATGTACAACAAGATCTGCTTTCCACTCTACTTGACGATTCATTTGTTCCCCTTTAACTACAAATGAATCGCCACACTTTTCAATTCCGTTTACGGGTGTGTTCACATGCACATGAACACCAATTTCTTCAGTACGTTCAATCAGCTTTTTTACCAAATCTTGATCAAAATGTTTGAGAGCGTTTTCACTTCTATGCAGAATATGCACTTCCGATCCTGCCCTCGCGGCAAGATGCGCAAATTCGAATGAAATAAATCCTCCACCTATAAAAATAATCTTTTTGGGAAGTGACTCTAATTCCATGAACTCATCGCTCAGCGTCAAATATTCTTCACCTTCGATATTCAATTTCACAGGTTCTGCACCTGAAGCTATTAAAATATATTTCCCTTTTAATACTTCCGAGCAGACTTTCAACTCGTTTTCACTTTGAAAGACCGCCTTGCCGTGATACATGTCAATTCCTAATTTCTCATATTTTTCTTCCGTATCTTTAGGTATTGACCGAGTAAACGTTCGTTTGAATTCCATTAATTCTGGCCAATTGATTTTGCTATCTTCTTCAATTCCTTTTCCATGCATCCGTTCATTCCAGTCAATGAGTTCAGCAGCCTCTACCAATACTTTCTTTGGATCACAACCTCGCTGAGAACATGTCCCCCCTAATGGACGATCATCGATAATGGCAACGCTCCAGCCTTCTTTCTTGCATTTTGTTGCTGCAATAGAACCTGCACTGCCTGTTCCAATCACAAGCAAATCATATTCTTTGACCATACTCCATCTCCTCCAACTGTTCTTGCTCATTCTGTAATCAATTACCCTTTATTGACCTGTATCACACTTGGAAAACAGCATACATTTTCGCAATAGGGCCACCGTCAGGATAAGGGCTACCAAAAGCGACGGTCTGCATCCCGTCGCCTGTTCTTTCAATTGCTTTCATTATTTCACGAAAAACCCTGCGATTCGTTGCTGTTCATCCAATGTAATCGTGTATACCCTATTATCTTCTTTGTACTTAGTAGCAATCGTTGCAACAAAGTATTGCTCTTTTTTAGCGACAGACTCTTTTTCAAAGCTAACGAATTCACCAGATTCTTTTACAATGTTTGACACATCTTGTAATTGCTCGACGGTCAACGCATCTTTCATCGTTGCATCAAACATTGAACGCATTTCATCAAACTTCTCTTCATTGAATAACGTGATCGTTTCTTTTGATTTCTTAATATACTCTTCAGCAGCAGATTCGTCGACCTTATTCTTTCCACATGCAGCGAGTAGGAATACCGTTGCTAGGGCGAGTATAATTAGTTTTTTCATTCTCTCACTTCCTTCCTTTTAGCTTCAATACAAGCAATAGCAACCGTAGGATATTCGTTGTGTAGCCATTTGATTTAGCCGTGTATGTGCGAATCATCTCGAAAGTAACTACTTCTATTTTTTACATTTAATAGATAAAAACAAACCACCATAGAGTGATTCAATTTCTTCTACACATATACCAGAATCATAAACCAATGAAAGAGTATCTCGATTTATTTGGCAACCATCGCAGATTTTTTCCCATAATGGGTTTAATACATCTTGTGCTTTTGCAAGAGTAGGCTGCTTCATTTTGACATGTTCGAAAAATAAAATCGTGGCATCCTGCTTGCTCACACGTTGGATTTCTTTTAATGCACGTAGTGGATCTGGTATTGTACAAAATACTAAAGTTGAAATTATCGTGTCAAATGAGTTATCCGCAAATGGTAATGTTTCTGCATTTGCCTCATATAAAGTAATGGGCACATGCGCATTGCGCCCTCTTCTCATCGCTCTACTACTCATCTCCGAATTCGGTTCAATCGCTGTTACGTGGCTCGCCTGTCGATAATAGGGAAAATTGATACCGGTACCCGAACCGATCTCCAGCACATTCCCTCGTGCATTCCGGATTATTTCCATTCGAACTTTTTTAAATCGAGTTGCTTCTACTGGTTTCATGGCTATGTCATATATTTTCGGAAATAAACTTCCCATTATAAGATCTCCTTTTGCTACTTACTAATTTTCTATAAGCAGTCGTTACAGCTTCATTTAACTGAACAATTTAATTTCACGTATTAGTAAATACATAATAGATAGAGAGCAAACGTACTATATGTAAAGGAGCTGATTATGGATGGGAGCAAGATGGATTAAAGCAGCAGTTATCTATTTCTTAATTGGCGTGGGCTTTGGACTATATATGCACGCTACGATTCAACTTCAATGGGGCGCAACGCATGCACATATTAATGTGGTCGGGTGGCTCACGACGGCTATGATTGGAGTAATTTATACCATCTATCCTCAAGCAGGTAACAGTATACTAGGCAAATCGCACTTTTGGCTTTATAACATCGGATTACCTGTATTATTAATAGGCATGTTAATCATACAGCCAGCACTCGGCCTGCCCAAGATCTTGATTCAAATCTGCGTGTGGGGTGGCGGCAGCGCATTAGCGATTTCCATTCTATTATTTATCGTCAATGTATTTAAAAACGTCCATGCACCTTTTCGGATGTCTTAAGAAAGACTAATTTGAAATTGATCCGTTTCTTAGACGTATTCTTTTATTGCATCCAATAAAATTTGTTCTTTGATTTGATAATGAGTAGCTTGCCAGATAGCTCGTTTATCTTTTAAAATCAATAATTGGGGAACTTCGTGCGCAACACTTAAATCTGATTCAATGGCCGCCGAAAGCTTTCTACTCACTTGTGTAATGACGATATAAATAGGCAATTCCGTGCGAAGTCCATCCAATTCTTTTTTAGCTGCTAAACTACTAACAGATGTCATGCTTGATTTAAATAAAAGGAATGGTTGCTCATCCGACTTTTCAAGCAGTTCCCGCCACTCATCAACCTTTTTTATTCTTTTCATTTTTTATTCTCCCCTTATATAGAAAATCCCTAAAATATTGTAGATGTTTCTATTCTATACAGCGCACTGAACTGATTCCTCTTTTTTGCTTATATATACCATGACAAACAACTAAAACCCCCACTGTTAGAAGTGAGGGCCAAACTTTTTTCGCATTGACTTATTTATAAATAACCATTGATACGCGACTTATCTTCTTCACTAATTTCTTCTTTTAAATCTTCGATACTTTCTGCTCTGCGTTCATTTTTCTTTTTGATCTGTTCGAACTCTTTACCTTCTGCAAACTTCATTGCATCTTCTGCTGCTTCCATATTACTGATCGTCTTATTCAATCGTTCTTTGTTGTCTGCAGAATCATTTGGTTTTGGATAGTTCTTCGCCATCATATACACTCCTTCTTGAAGTTTTCTTTCTACATGATAGCTTTCCCATCTCTATATGAACTATACAAAATCCATGACAAACCGATTACTCATCATTGCGCATGTTTTTTTCCTACGTTATCGAATGCTTGCTGCAAAGGCACTTTTAATGCAGGTGCTAACGTTTTTGCATATTCTGCAGTAATATGATTATCATCACGATAGACAATGATATTTCCAATGATAGGATAACAAGTCGTTTCATCACAAAAAGAGTCTGTTAAGTCTGCGAAAAATACATTCGATGGAATACCTTCTGTCACTTCCCACGGATTTTCCTTCGCAATGGCTTGATCTCTTGGCACGGAACACTCCAACGGATCGTCTGCTTGTTCAAGGCAAACAGGAATGATTTCTTGCATACGAGGATTATCCCGTATCGCAAAAATTGTAGTAATTCCTTCAAGTCTTTTCCACTGATTCACAAATCCTCGAGGTACTTTTGGATGTTTATTCACTGTCGCTGTTGTGAAAACCAAATCAGGTGGATCTTCTATTAACGTATCAATTAAATTACTATTCCAGGGAATACAAGCTTTCGTTAAGTTTCCCTTGGGGTCTTCGTCTGTAAAACGACAACCATCATGACTATATAAATCAATTTTAAAATTCATTTCTTCCGCTAATTCTATTAAAGCCGGGAACCAATGACCTGAGTGTGAACCACCAACGAGTGCCAACGTGAAATCAAAACCTTCCAATACACCATAAGAACATTTCCTGACTTCCGTTAGATTGGCGGACTGACATTCCAAATCATTATAAAATACCGGAAGATCTGTTTTGATTTCTGAAGGTGACGGGATCGGTTCTACATAGGATACGCTTTTCATATTATAATCTTTTGATTGAGCACCAGGGTAATCTTGTTCATGGACAATATCCGAATTAGCAGTCGCCTTTTCAATATAAGCAGAAATAGAAAATATTGAACTACATGCAAGTACTACCATAGTTGACAATACGACGAGTAGTTTCCCTTTCTTCTGATTCCCACCTATTTTTTGAACAGTTTTTTCTAATAATTTGGTAGAAATCATGGACAACACAAAGGTCGCCATCAATAGTAATATCCCATCTCCTATAGGCACTGTTTCTGTTTCCATATACGTACGATAGAAAATCAGCAACGGCCAATGCCATAAATATACACCATATGTAAGACTCCCTAGATAAATCAGAGGCTTTGTCGATAAAAATCGATTTACACCATATATTGTGATACTTTCCGAGGCAATTAATATTAGTAGTACTCCACTAATAGGAATCAATGCCAAATATCCAGGGAATACAGTTGATACTGGAAATGAAAATCCAGTAAGTCCGATAATTGCTAGACCAACCCATCCTAAGACTACGCTTAATCTTTTATTGAAAAATAAGTATGGCGATAGTAAAGCAAAAATGCCACCAATACTAAATTCCCATATCCGTGTGAATGTATTGAAGTATGCAAAAGGCTGGTTAACATTTGTTTGATAGACGGAAAAAGCCAATGAACATATAAACACGATGATAAGCGAACTAAGTAATGTCTTGTATACTGGTGTTTTCAAAAGCTTTCGTGCGATATAATAAATAGACGTAAATAGAACAGGCCAGATAAAATAAAATTGACCTTGCACACTAAGTGACCAAAAATGTTGAAATGGAGTAGGTATATTATCTTGCGCCAAATAGTCAACAGAATCGAATGCTAGCCGCCAGTTTTCAAAATAAAATGTGGAAGCCATCATATGCGTTATTATTTCTCCCCATTCAAACTTGGGCAGAAGAATGACAGCAAAAATTCCAGTGAAAATCAAGACTACTGTCGCTTGGGGTAATAACCTTCTCGCTAAGTTCAGAAAATACTCGATAAAATTTACTGATCCTGTTCGTTCTATACGCGAGATGATGGATAACGTCATCAAATAACCTGAAATAACGAAGAACACATCGATTCCACCAGACACTCTACCAAACCATATATGATAAATTGCGATCAATAATGTTGCTACCGTTCGTACCCCTTCTATCTCGGGTCTAAATCTTTTATTAGGTAACTTTAGATCCGACATAACTTCCTCCGTTAAATAGACTCTTTTAATTTTAAATGCATTCCATACTATATCATAAAACTATAGAAACGTTCAGTTATTTTCAGCTCATATTATGTAATTTTGACAAGTAGTAGAGTAGGTGTTTTTGAATATTTCATTTGAAAATACCTATATGTTCTTGCCAATCTAATTTCCCTATACGAAAAAGAACAGAAATCTCTATGGAGACTTCTGTTCTTTTTCTAACTTTTATTTCACTTCGCTTTAAATGCCTCTTGCAAATAATAATAAGACTTCTTCAATCGTTCTTCATACATAGGAACTTGCCAATTATCCCATGTATAACTTTTCATTGGATCCAACTTCATGTCATGTAGCTGAGGAAATGACTCCAGTACTTGGCCATCTTCTGATGTTAAAACGGCTCCGATAAATAGTTCATCGATGTTAATGCTTGTTCTGGTACCATCAGCCAACAAATTCTCGATAAACTCTTTTCTACTTGGATCCATCGCTTGTAACAACATCCACGGAATACGTAGCTCCAACATGCCATCACGCATATGGTAATCTGCCAACGAATCATACTCAGTTGAGTCAGGATCTCCATTTCCTTCTCGAAGTTTTCCCGTTTCATATGAACTGAATGGAATCGTGCGTTTTTCGTTCGCCACAAAGTATTTTCGATTTAACGCGTACTGCATCGGAATGAATTGGTTCGTTTGATCTTTCATTTCCTTTTTCGGAATATATCCTACATCCTTACCGTAATCATGGTGGAATAGATCATAATGCGGGTCAATCAACATTCTTGATTGGGCACCGTTAATTTTAGCAATGAATTCCAGTCCATTAGTGAATTGAAGATCTTCAATTCTACTAGCACGTGTATTCCCACGTCCTGGCACCGTATCAAAGAGAATATTCACTACGTCAGTTTCACCTATTTTGGATTCATCGTAATCTATCCGAATATACAAGAAGGTTTCGTCATGATCTACATACATTTTTTCAAGCGTACCTTGCTTGTTCTTATACAACGGTTCTCCTGTCCATTCCTCTTCATGTCCCGCCACTTTTATTTTCAACGGATCAAAGCTGAGCAGACCGAACTTTTGTTCATTCGTTTGTGTGTTAGACCAGTAAGGACGACGATCTGGATTATCATATTCTGCCGTGTTCCATGTTCGTTTAAACCACTCATCTTGCCATGAAAATACTAGTGCGCCCATTAAATTCTCTTGCAATATATCTTCATATAAATGCGTCAATATTTCTCCTTGCTGGTCCTCTGATATAAATCCTTGATTCCAGCCAAATGGATTTTCATGCGCTTTTCCTCTAGAAGCAGGAATCCCAAATTCTGAAATTAGAATCGGTATTCGATGTGCTTCGTGCAAATCTTTTAAATAGCCAGCGTAGTTATTCTTCTGGCCTCTGAAATCTATAAACTCACGATATTTTTTCTCATAGTTTAAAAAATCCGGATAGTATGGATACACATGATACGAAGCAAATTGACCAGCCTTGTCCATTTCCCCCTTAGTGTAGAGGAGATTTGGATCAACAGATACGATATCTTCTTGATTTGAAGAATCAGATGGGTGTGTCAGCAAATCAGTCGTGACCCAATTGACGAAGCTCATCGGTCGAATCTGCTGGTAGTTACTCACTTCATGCGAGACGAGAATATCCATTTGTTCCGCCAGCCAATATTCAAATGCAGCGGCGCCTTTTGTTTCAAAATACTTCCCATTGTATTCTCCTAAATCAGCATGTAACTTATTCGTGTTCTCCACCATGAATGGATACCATTCAATGCCAATCATCCATGCTGTGACCCATTGGGAAATATCCGCATCGTATACGCCGGATGCATGACCTGGACGCGGTGGTACAGTAGCATTTCCATGAATGACATCGACAAGTTGGACCATTTCTTTTTGGAAGTCTTTCAAGTTCTCTTTCTCAAAGGCATCTAATGACTCTTCCAGTTTTTCTTCATTGATCCAGACACCATGCATGACATATATAGGTGTATCATGTACATCATTATACGCTTTTAATGCGTGATAAAAATCAGGTGGATGAAGCGTATAAACGCGAATAGTATTAGCGTTCATCTCGCCAATCGCTTCGAACCACTTATAATACTCTTCTTCTGTAATGGCAGCTTCGCCAGGAAATGCTCCTGGTTTCCCCATTCCAATATTCACACCTTTGACAATCATCGGAGTCCATTTGCCATCGGTTAGAACTTCCAAATGATTACCATTCATTCGTGAATTCATTTGTACTCCTTCTTGCTTTGGCTTCTTCTCATCCATTGCCTCTACTTGTCCGAACTGTGCAAGCGCTCCCTGCATCATCGGTACATAAGCAGACCAGAAAAATGCTTTCTCAGAAGATCTTTGAATAGCTTTATAGACGTTCGCTATTCCTTTTACTTGATATATAGAAGGAACATTTTCCATACTACTGAAATCACCAGAAAAATACATGCTTTCGGAAACGCCGGATGTATGACGAATTACCGCATCGAATTGAGTAGGGATTCCTTTCTTATCTAACATCTTTTTTCCTTTTTCAGTAAGATTCCAATCATATACCGCTAATGATTCGCCTTGCTCCGCCGTAACGATATCGAACCAGGAATGAAAGCGATGTGAACCCTTGACATTTAATCGTTTCGTACCGTTGTCCGTAAATGTTAGCTGAATATCATCAGTTGAAAGCTCTTCATTTTTTCTCAATACAAGAACTTCCCCTGAAGTATCATTCATTAACACAAAACCAGGTCCACTATATGTCCACTGTGCTGATTGTTTAGGAAGAATTTTTTCCATCTCTGCATTCTTTTGTGGATCCAGTTCTTCCATATAACGACCTCTCCAACCAGAGAACTTCAAGCCCATTCGATCTTCGACACGTGTACGTACTTTTTCTGAAGTAGGTGCAGAAAATGAATTATACTCCGCTATCAACATGGAAGGCTTCTTCGAATTAAGTCTTTTCACTATTCGTTGCCACTCTATTTCTTTTAGTCCGCCATGATTTTCTTCGTATGTAGCGAGCGCAGAATTTTTCGTATCTAATTCATTTTCATCAAAACTGGCTGTATTTGCCAAGTAAATAATATCTTTCTTCCCATAATCTTGTGGTAGTGGATTCAACTCGGAAATACCTTTTCCTTCTACTGCTGTGTATCCGCCATAATAGTCCCGCGCAGGATCAAATGGTTTGTTATGCGAAGCTTTTACTTTTGAATAGTTTAATACCCAGCTAACCCCAAGATGTTTTGTATGTAAATTTTCTACTGCTGATTTATCTATAATAGCCACTTTCATCGGTTGATTGTCCTTCAAAAACCATAATCCTACAGGTACAATGAGTAAAAATACTATAATCATCACAAATACTACTAACTTCCTCATAAGCAGCCCCTTTCACTAGTACACATGTATTCTATTGTCTCTATAATAGTTCTAATCAATTATGTATATCGTACAAAATAAGAGTAATTAGCACCACTTCCGTATTATTTCTAACAATTATAGCATATTATAATACTTTATCACTAGTATTATTCTATAGAATTATAATGTTAAAAGCTTGAACGTTGACACGGAATTTATATATGCTGATTTGTAAAGAAGACGATGATGCCAGATAATAAAATGCTTCAAATATCAATATCTTTGGAGCATTTATTACCGGCATTCGGAGCTAGTGTAATAGCAATCAATTGGCTATCGATGTGATTTTGCGGATTGCACTAGGGCTCGTCACTCTACCGATTGTCCACCTACATATGTAAAGCTTGACCAACTAGTTGAGAAGTATAGTTTCTTTACTTTTCACTTCGCCATATCGTCTATGATCCAGGGAACGGCATGAAGTAAATCTGGAAATACTGCATCGGCTATTGGATCTGTTGTACCTAGGAAGACGGTCTTAGTTCCTGCTCTTTTTCCGGCAATAATGTCAGTATCCGTATCGCCTATCATATAAGATGTGGACAAGTTTACATTATAGTTCATGGCAAGATTTTCTATTAGCTTACTATGTGGCTTACGGCAATCACAACCAGACTTCGGCTTATGCGGACAATAAGCGACTTTGTCAATTATGGCACCTTCCTTTGCAAGCTCTGCAATCATATGATGATGAATGGATTTCAATGTAGATTCTTTCATGTAACCAAGACCAACACCGCCTTGATTCGTCACAACAAATATGTAATCAAATACTTGATTCAATTGCTTAATCGCCTCTGCTACTCCAGGCAAAAAATATAATTGGTTAGGTTCATTCACAAATTTCACACGATGCGTTAACACTTCATTGATCACACCATCTCGATCCAGAAATACAGCATTTTTCATAATGGCTTTCCTCCCAAAAAATTATCTTATTACTTTCATATTGTCCTCATTGCATGCATTTAAACGTAATGACACATCCATTTCGCTAATAAATCTAGTCAAGCAAGATGATTGGGGTCTCACGAAATAACAATTAACATAACTTGTATAGTGATTTACAACGAACTCCGAATTGTTTTGTGAACTGTAATTACTTATGAGGTGATGCGTAGACATGGTAATCTCACGGAAATTTGATTTTTAAATGATAAAGAGAGCATATTCACAAAATCTGCGAATATGCTCTCTCTTTTATTTGGACAAATCTATTTTCTTATTCAACGAATATATAATAATCCCGCCAATTGTCATGGATAATAACTCACCGATTCCCGCTGTCAGCCAAGTAGCCCAGAATGGGAAACCTAGTAAAATTGTCAATTGAGCAGCAATGGCGCACATAGACAATGCAAAAACAATAGCAGTGATGACCATTTTGACGATATCATTTTTAATTTTCTTTGTCAGCGCACGACATACTAATAATGCGACTAACGTAGCCATAGAACCAATCGGCACATCCAGAATCCAAGTGGGGGACATAAAGTTTGCGAACATGACACCTAGCGTGACACCAATCACGTATCGTTTATTATACAAAGCTAGGTAATTGAACATCTCTGACAAACGCAATTGGATTGCGCCAAAACTGATAACTGCAAATACAAACGTCACCGCCACATACAAAGCTGCAACGAGAGCTGTTTTTGTCAGTTCATTCACCGTACTTTTACTCTTAGGTGAATCTTTTACATAAGACATACTCATTTTATTTTCTCCTTTATGAAATAGCCTAGTTGCTATTCCAGTAATAACTACGACCAAAGGAAGAAAGAGCCTATCGCTCGATCAAAAGTGCCGCAGTGCAAACAGAATTTGCTTGCTTCGGTATTATAACAGAGTTCACTATAATACAAAAGCTTTATTTCGCAATCCAACCGCCGTCAATTGGAATAACCGCTCCATGGATATAATCAGCTGCGGTACTGGCTAAATATAACGTTAGGTTCGCCACTTCACTCGGCTGTGCCCAGCGCCCTGCAGGTGTTTCCTCTGCTACCCACTTTGCCATTTCACCGTCTCCTGCAAAATCCGCTTGATTCATCGGTGTCTGAATCGCTCCTGGTGCAATCGCATTCGCACGAATCCCCTCACGGCAGTAATCCATGTCCAGTTGTTTCGTATACCCGACAATAGCATGTTTGGATGCAGTATAGGCTGCCCCGCCACCACCTGCCACGAGGCCCGCAATGGATGCCATATTGATAATAATACCTGACTTATGAGCGATCATCTGTGGCAATATTTCATTTGTCATCAAATATGTACCTTTCACATTCGTGTCCATGATTTTTTCCCAAAGTGCTTCGTCGGTATCCAGTGTTTTTGCAAAACCGTCAAGAACCCCTGCTGTGTTTAATAATATATCTATTGTACCAAACACGTTACATGCTTCCTGAACAGCCCGTGTTACATCTTCCTTTACACTGACACTACCAATCGCATAGGCGAACTGTAACGGATACTCTTTTTGTAATGTCGGGAGATTTCCTTCTTGTATATCAAACGCAAAGACATTTGCTCCATTTTCTAAAAATGCTATAGCTTGTGCTCGTCCAATACCTGAAGCTGCTCCAGTCACTAGAACTGTCTTCCCTGTATATTCTTCAAATTTCATAATATCCTCCTATATAAAAAAGCCCATGATGGCTCATGAGCTTCGATTCAATGTATTATTCTACGATTACCCAATCTTCCGCCAGTAAGTCACAAACAGTTGGTGTGAACATGGTGTACCCTTCACCGGTTACGTCAATCACGAAATAAGGATTTAACTTCTTGCCGTCTTGCTCGCTCTCTCCTACTAATTTCACGTATAATTCCGCTCCGCCCCAGTTACTACGGATGACTTTCTCTCCATCCTTCAAACGTGGCAATATTTCTTCAAATGTCATGTATATCCATCCTTTATCACTGTAATGATTCGCACAAGTTTATCGGGAAAAGTATACTTGATTATGAGGACTTTTACAACTTGAGACCATTAAAACCATGCTACTAGGCAGAACGAAAGTAATTTCTATATCGATTAATAAAATCTGTTTTTCAGGTTACTCACTGTCCAGCTTGCCATATTTCACATTCCATGATAAATTGAACAATAGAAAATTTCATTACGGAATCAACATGTATAACCTCGATAATATGGTTCGAGGGTCTCTACCAGGAACCGTTAAATCCTGATTACAAAGTAATTTTTGTAATCAGGATTTTTCTATTCAAAAAAACAGTGTAGAGACACTGGTAGGAGGAATTGTTTTGGATTTACGTGTTTTATTATTGGCAGTGTCTGCTATTACGGTGGGACTGGTAGAATTGGTGGTCGGCGGGATTTTGCCTGTCATTGCCGATGATCTGAATGTTTCAATCGCAACAGCCGGACAACTCATTACAGTATTCGCTCTCGTGTACGCGGTAGCAGGACCCGTGTTATTGTCACTGACCGTAAAAGTAGAGCGCAAGAAATTATATTTAATCACACTTTTTGTATTTTTAGTAGGAAACGTTCTGACCTATTTTAGTCCGACTTTCGGTTTAATGATGGCAGCCCGTATTTTGACAGCTGCCAGTGCGGCACTCGTCATTGTTCTATCACTAACGATTACAGCGCGTATGGTCGAGCCTAGAGTACGGGCAAAGTCACTTGGTTATATTTATATGGGAATCAGTTCTTCACTTGTACTAGGTGTACCGATTGGGATTGTCATAACAAATGCTTTTGGATGGCGAACTGTATTCCTAGGTATTTCATTTTTGACGGTTGGTTCGATTGTATTGATCGCCAAGTTCCTTGAGAAGATTCCCACTGGCGAAGTGCAGCCGCTTTCTGTTCAAATTAAAGCATTGGCAAATAAAAAGATCTTCTTTGCTCATATGGCAACGATGTTCATGCTGGCTGGTCATTACACAGTGTATGCATATTTCACACCATTCCTGGAGACCACGATGCAATTGAGTCCCTATTGGATTAGTGTGTTTTACTTCCTGTTTGGATTAGCTGCAGTTGCAGGCGGAGCATTCGGTGGCGGACTGGCAACACGTCTTGGTTCCAAGAAAAGCATTTTAATTATTTTGGGTGCGTTCGCTATCAGTTTATTCGCCCTGCCTTACTCTACATTTTCAATTCCATTATTCATCATCTTCATGATGGTTTGGGGCGGATTGAGTTGGGCATTGGCACCTGCGCAACAGGAATATATTATTCAAAGTGATCCGGTTACATCAGACGTGCACCAGAGTTTTAATAACTCGGCTCTGCAAGTCGGAATCGCACTTGGTTCCGGTGTCGGTGGTATCGTGTTCAGCCAGACGGGTGCTGTGACGAACATGCCGGCGGTTGGTGGTGTACTGGTCATCATCGCATTCATTTGTGCGGCTATCTCGCTATCGATGACTATAAAGACTCGTCAGGCAACCGTATAATCAGGTAGAATAGAGTGAACTCGTTACAGAGTTCACTCTATTTTTTTATGAAACGAGGAATGATTATGGTCGGCTTGCTACTAGATGTCATCATTCTACTTGCATTTATTGTGTACGGTATCGCACTTTGGCAAGGTAAAGGCGCATCTATGCTTTCGGGATACAATACGATGTCCATGGAGAAAAAGATGCAGATTAATGAACGTGCGTTATGCAAATTTATGGCGAAAATTATGTTCGCTTTAAGTTTTTGTGTCGGACTGTTCGCAGTAAGTGAACTGCTGGAGGAAGATATATATTTCATAGTGGGACTATCACTATTCGTGGCCGTACTCGGTTTTGCATTGATCTATGCGAATACAGGAAATCGATTTAAAAAATGAGGTAGGAGTTGAATACAGGTAGAAGACGTGGCATTTACGAGATTGAAGTTATAGGCATACCGCTTCTTTGTATGCTCTGCGATGGTACCGCGTCATCTAAGCGATAATAGTTTAGTTTATATTTGGGCTTTTAAACAAACAATAGTATCACAGTATTTGAAAAACGTTCCGTAACAGGATGCGTTTTTTCTTTCATTACGAAACTTCTCCAATTTGCTCCATCATGTCCAGTACACTGTTTAGGAATGCACCGATTTCTCCCATATGATCTTCAGTTAATTTCGGTTTGAAATGAATGTGGATCCGATTCATGAACCCTTGCTCTGTTTGCTCATGACGGAAGCTGAGTGTTTGCGTGTAACTAATATCGTTTTCCCATACAGCACGAAGGATACTCGCGATTTCTTCACATTCGCTATCTACATCTTGAATGAAAGTGCGAACGAGTAATGTGAGCGTACAGCCCGGCTCTGCATTTTCAACTTCCAGTATTTCATTCGCCAACTCCTTAAGTGATGAATTCAGCGTAAGATCCACGATGACTGACGGATAGCCAACTTTTGCAAAACGAATTGTAAATTCCCTTGCCATAACCGCTAAATCCAATTGATCTTTACGATTTAAGATATGGACTGCTTGTTCCAAGTTATCCAAATCATACACATGGTTCTCAAATGCAACTTTTAAGTTTTCGAATACAGTTGGATCGTACATGGCCTGGCCTCCTTATATCTCGTATGTATATTTTGAAACAATCTAGCCACCATATGTGCAAACTGGGAGAGGAAGTTATGTATATGACAAACAAAGATGCGTCGATTGCAGAATTAAGCACCGAGGATTTACATGCACTGAATCACTTGGAGGAAAAATTAGGTGTGACACTTGTTGCGTATGAGAATAGTACATCACCCAAAAGGAAATAGTGGTAAAGTGGTACTTTCACGAAAAGTACCACTTCCTTATTTAAGATGTAAATTAAACACAAACCGTTGCTAATATTTTTTGAATATCATAAATAGCTTTATCTTTTCTAAACTGTTTTTCAATCTGCGGAGTCTGTGAACTTGATATCCAGATTTTTAATTCTGCATCCATATCAAATGTACCTGCAGTTTCTACACTATAATGAGAGATGCTTTTAAAAGGCACCGAATGGTAATCTACTTTCTTTCCTGTCATGCCTTGCTTATCAACTAGAATTAATCGCGTTTTCGTAAATACGATTAAATCGCGTACGAGCTTAAAAGCCGCTTCCACTTCTTCGCCATCTGCCAAAATCAAGTGCAGTTCTTTCTTCACGTCTTCATTGTTTACGACGGAAGCATTTCCTAAAAGCGCATCAAATAGTCCCATGCATGTATTCCCCTTTTCGATATAGTTTTGCCCCCAACATTACCACACACTTAGAAATCCCTTCATACTTTGTGATAGTAATTACTTCTACATCATGCGAATGTATGCAGTCTGAATAGTTTACCATGTCACAGTGGAATTGGATAGAATAAGTAAAAAGCTATTTCATTGAAAATCAAGCAGGCTTTTTCTATGAAAAGTTTTGAAGAATTAGGTAGAACTTTTTTCACTGTCTTCCGCTGATGAAGTCATGCAATTTATCAAGAGATTGGATCGCTAATTATATGTAATGGACCACTCTTTGGATCTAGATGATTCAAAGAGTGGTTTTTAATTTTCCAACTTCGTTTCGCTAATTAAATATCATGCGAACTCGCTCCTCGTTTGGTACACTTAGATATGTAGTAATTTTAAAAAGGGAAGTGTTTTAATGGTTGGACGTAATGACCCATGCCCATGTGGCAGTGGTAAGAAATATAAAAAGTGCTGTGAACGAAAAGATGCGGTGACTGTTGAAGATTTGTTGACAGATGAAATGGAGCACTTATTGCAAACATTTTATGATATTCATCCTCAGCGACCAGATATACCGGCGTTCGTGGAATTTGCTAATACATGGAAGTCTTCATTGAATAGTTATTTACCACAAGAAATGATTGAAACGATTGCGCTTGATGAATTTTTCTTCCATCAGCGGAGAGATATTTGGGATGACTATGTTGCAAAACAGAAGAAAAAACACGTTCGCCCATCTATTCTTGAGTTACTTGATAGATGGTCAGAGCCACGTGTATTTATCGGTGAAGTAACAGCTGTCGGGGATACATATTTAACAGCTACAAGTATCCTAGGTGATGAGACGATTGAATTGTGGAAAGAAAGTGATAAACCTGTTCCAGTAGGTGTGCACTTCTACTGCTTCATACTTTCTGATGGTACGTCTGAAGGTAATTATCTAGCAGTATCCAGTTTAATCTTCTTCCCGACTGATCATACGGAAGCAATCAAACAGTTTGCTAAAACACTTGCGGATACAGAAAACCCTTCACTAAAAGAATCCATCATGAAATTCTGGATTGCGCTTGGTGAGAGTGGCTATACCGGAGATGAGTTTACCGAATTTGAAGCAGGCGTTATAGAGTCAGCTAATGAATTTTTACAGCAACATGACCGAGAATCGAAGGCTTTGCTTGAAGTGCTTGAAGATTTCTTAGTAGATGAACAGCCAAAGGCACGTAAGAAACTAGCGATTGCGGCAGGCGCAATCCGTTATGGTCAAGACCATAATTATTTCACGCCGCTTGATATGACACTAAAAGAGATCGCAGAAGCATTCGATGTTTCTACTTCTTCGATGAGTAAATACGCGAAGGATTTAGCAGAATATGCTAGCGACAAAAATTAATTGAAATAAGGAGTTACGACCATGGTAATATCACATTCCCGTCTATCAGATGCATGGGAAGCGTATCAAGATGTAGATCTACACGGTAAACAGGTCCTATCAAGCATAGAATTCACGACGACATATTTATGCAATATGCGTTGTGAACATTGCGCGGTTGGATATATGCTACAACCGAAAGATCCACAAGCACTACCAATCGAACTGTTGCTGCAGAGATTGGATGAAATTCCGCATTTGCGAACGATTAGTTTAACAGGTGGCGAGCCGATGTTCTCAAAGAAATCCGTCGAGCAGTATGTCGTACCGCTACTGCAGTATGCGCATGCGCGCGGCATTCAGACGCAGATGAATTCAAACCTTACTATGCCTTTTGAAAGATATGAATTAATTGCACCGTATCTGGATGTCCTGCATATTTCACATAATTGGGGTACAGTCGATGATTTCATCGATGGTGGATTCGCCCGGATGGAACGCAAACCACCACGTGAACGTCGTGCAGCACAATTCGTGCGTATGATTGAAAACAGCCGAGCATTGTCTGAAATGGGTGTTATGGTATCAGCGGAGACTATGCTGAATCGCCGAACATTGCCTCATTTACAGACGATTCACGAACAAATCGTCCATGAAATGAAATGTGGACGCCATGAAATACATCCTATGTACCCTAGCGATTTCGCTTCTTCATTGGATGTGCTCACATTGGACGAAACACGTAACGCGATGTTCGATTTGCTAACCTACCGTGATCCGCAAACTTGGATGCTATTTGGAACATTGCCATTTTATAATTGCAGTAGCGATGCAAGAGACCAAGAATTATTTACGAAACTTGCGGCAAGTGAAAATGTCACTGTACGAAATGATCCAGATGGGCGTTCCCGGTTGAATGTCAATATGTTTACTGGAGATGTAATCGTGACCGATTTCGGAGATGTTCCGCCACTTGGAAATATTCAAACCGATCATTTGGTCGATTTATACGATAAATGGCAACAGCATCCATTAGCGAAAAGTGTCAACTGTCACTGTCCTGCTGTGCGTTGTCTTGGACCGAATTTACTTGTGAAAGATGCCTATTACCCAGATGTAGACTTTTTGAAGCGACAGCAACGATAAGATAGATGAAAAAAACCACGTATGGCTCATAGTTGAGTCCATACGTGGTTTTTATTTTCCGAAGCCTTGGAAATGTTCATCAATAGCTTCTTGGAACTTTTCTGATGCTACTGCTTCTTTAATTGCTAGTGCAAAATCCTTCTCACGGTCTTCGTCTCTGACCGAAACGATATATTGCAACTCTTCACCTAGCTGTTCGTGCGCAAGAGCATCTTCCAATTCCATTTCATTGACCATAATATAATTGTCCGGAATAATTGCCAAATCACCGCTTGCCATTGATGGAATCAGTTGAGCAATCAAGATGGGCTGGATGTTCAGGTTTTTCGGATTACTGTCAATTTGTTTTTCTGTAACCGCATAAGTTGGTGCTTTTGGATCTAATGAAATTAACCCCTGCTGTTCAAGGAAACGAAGGGCTCTTGCCGTGCCTAGTTCATCATTTGGAATAGTAACCCATGAACCATTTGGAATATCATCCATCGACGTCAACGAGTTGGAGTATAAGCCAAGACCCACACTCGGAACTTCCGTCAATGCTACTATCGGCAAATCATATTCTTCGTTAAACCGCTGAAGATTAATTTGTTGTTGGTTGATGTTGGCATCTATTTCGCCATCAGCCAACGCTTTATTCGGTTCAATTAAATCTACGTACGATTCGACTTCAACTTTGTAACCTTGCTCTTCAAGTGCCGGTTTTAGTGCCTGGTCGATGACTTTTGCATAAATTCCTGCTGTCGTGCCAATCTTTATTGTTTCATTGCCGCTGGTTGGACTGCACGCTGTCAATAGCAACCCAAAGATCGTCATCAGACCGAGTACTTTCATTTTCATCTTCAAATCGTTCCCTTCAAAAAACTGCTATCTTCATCATATTCGCTGTGATTTTTACTGTCAAATCAAATCTTGCAATTAAAAAGATGTGCAACAGTGTACACATCTTTTTGCTCGCTATGTAATTTTACCAGACTGCCGGTTTTTGTACCATAAGCCAAAGCATCACCATCAGCAATCCAATATAGATCCAGGCAGTGCGTTGTAATTTATTGACTACTGCTTCTCTGTCATTGCTTGGTTCATGGAATCTTTTCAATACAGAGGAGAAACCAGTTGCCAAGAAGAATCCAGACAACAACATGACGCCTATTGTGAGAATAACCCACGATGTGTGCCATGGCCATGGACCAAATAGAATTAATAAGATCCCGGACACAACAAGCACATGACCTGCATGCATAACGAGTCGGATAATGACTCGGATAAACGCCAGATAGATGTCTTCTGCTTCTGCTTTAGCAGTGCGCAGCCGGCGTATTAATGGCAGCAGGAGAAATAATGGTCCTACTGAAATTATAGCGGATACTACGTGTGCAAAGACAATCGCTCCGTAATAAAAGTTCATTTAAAAGATTATTTCTGAATTGGGCTATATTCGTGCACCCAAACTTTCATTTTAGGAAGCCAAGGCATTTTGTCGTGGATCGACAACATCGCCTGTTTATATTCTTCAACTGTTTCATGACCTTCAGATTTGGCGTCTTCTTCTGTTAGTTCTCCGAGTGTTTGTTCATACAACTTCTCAATCTTGTACTCTTTGCCTTCTAACGTCATAATTTCGCCGGGGTATGCATAGACACCATTACGTCTAGTAGCCCACTTTTCACCGTTGAGTACTTTTTGTACGTCTTCTGGAATGGTTACAAGTCTTTCAATCGAACAAGTTTTTTTTGGATAATTTGTCATGCTAACACTCCTCTTGGTTGATTAATCTTTCACTTACCCTAGTGTAACCTTTTTCAACAATGAATTACAGCTTTTACTTCCCATTAAAATACCCTCCCCACCGAAGTGACGAGGGAGGGCAGTTATTTTACTTCTACAGTATGTTCTTCATGCTCGTGTATTTCTTCATTTTCGATATGGATAATTACTTGGTAGTTGCCTGCTTTAGGGAATTGATAGTTCGCTGTATATTCACCCGGCTTGGATTCATCCGTATCTACCCATGTGGTTTCTTTCTCTGCAGAGATGATTTCATAGCGGACTTGTGCCTTTATTGCTTCGCCATCAAGCTGCGCATGTGTCATCAACTCTGTATCTGTCGCTGCTTTTGCTGACTCAGGTTGCATGAAGTGAAGAGAAAGTCCTTCTACTTCAGCGCCATGTTCATGGGATGGATCTTCTTGCGCACTTTCGTGTCCATCTGATTGATCACTAGCATCTCCGATTTGGATTTGCTTTTCAGGCATGACATGCATTCCGCGCGCAGTCACGTGAACCTGTACGTGATATATACCATCTGACTCAAATGTATTTTCCGCTGAATAAATACCTTCTTTATCATTAGTTGTTTCTACGTGAATGCTGTCTTCTTTCTTACCTTCTTCCCAGATTTCATACTCCACTTCTGATGCGTCATCTACGTTTTCTTCACCTTGTGTTACGTGTGTAGTAATGGTCACCGGTTCATTGACATTTCCCTTTTCAGGTACTGTAAGTTCTACTTCAATTGGGTCAGGTAAAACAGCTTCCGTCGGTACCTTATCATCTTGACCACATCCAGCGAGTATACCAATCAAAGCCGTGCTCATTGCAAACATTCCAAAACGTTTCATCTTTTCATTCTCCTATCTATTCGTTTAGCTGTTATGATTATAAAATATGATTACGAAATTTCAATGAAGTTTCGACAACTTATTGAAACTTCATGTGGATTTCACATCTTTTCTGGAAAATTAGATTGTAGAGATTTTATGAAATGAGGCGTATTGAATTGGGTTACCAATTATTAGTCATTGATGATGAACCGCAAATGCGTGATTTAATTCGTGTGATTCTGGAAGATGCAGGATATACCGTAATAGAAGCCAGTGACGGTTTACAAGCTTTGTCGATCGTTAAGCAACATTCTATAGATTTATGCATAGTCGATGTGATGATGCCCTATATGGATGGGTTTACATTTGCAGAAGAGATGAAACGTACTTCCTCGATTCCTCTGATTTTCCTATCTGCACGGGGCGAGGAATGGGATAAAGTACAAGGTTTGAAGCTTGGTGGTGACGACTATATCGTCAAGCCTTTCTTACCAAGAGAACTTGTGGCGCGAATCGAAGCCGTCTTACGCAGAACATACCGCCATAATCCCGATCCTTTAGTATTACAAGCAGGTCCACTTACCATTAATGAAGACTCGTATACCGCACAGCTCAACGGAGAAACTTTAAGTCTAACTTTGAAGGAATTTGGCTTGCTTTTGTTGCTAGTCAAGCATAAAGGACGTGCATATTCCCGTGAACAATTACTTGAATTGGTCTGGGGTGACGATCACCAGAGTAGCGAGCGTACAATCGATACACATATCAAAACACTTCGCCTAAAACTAGGAGACGCAGGTAAAATGATTGAAACGGTATGGGGGATCGGCTACAAGTTAGAGGACTCTGAATGAATAATTTGAATCTAAGCAAAAAAATGATGATTGTGTTTTTAGGCAGCATCACCTGTACCATATTGTTTTCATTCTTCTTCATTCATTACTTGTATACCGACTTATATAAAGAACAGATTAAAGAGTCGATCATGTATCAAGGGAATCGAACAGCTTCTCATTATCATTATGGTGAGCTAAGTGATTCGATCATCGAAAAGATTCAATGGTATAACATCGTGTCGGAGTATGAAATCATCGTCGTAGATCGTCTTGATGATTTAACGTCCTATTTCCCTTATCAAATCGATTATCAATCACTCGTCAATGAAAGCGACGAGAAAATACTAGAAACGGGTAAGCCTGTTATGAAAGAAGGCTACGTGGATGAACTGAAACGTGAAATCTTCGGTGGGATTTTCCCTATTAAAGGAGAAAACGGACTGATCGGCTTCATTTATATATATGTTCCGCTCGCTGCAATCCAAGATGTGTTTCATGACAGTCTTCCGATTATGTTACTTGTAGGCAGTATTTTCTTCATTGTTCTATTTTTGATTTTGCAACGTGTATGGCGTTCGTTATTCGAACCGTTACAAACATTGCAGACCTACTCGGAAGAAGTATCTAAAGGTGATTATTCGAATCGACTCAATACAGGACGAACGGATGAAATAGGAAAACTAGCTACTGCATTCGATTCAATGAGCCGTTCACTTGAGGAACAAGATCAGCGTAAGAAAGATTTCACGTCAAATATTGTACATGAGCTCAGGACACCTTTAACGTATATTAGTGGCTACGCGCAACTTTCGCGCGATAAAATTGATGTCTATCCTGATGACGTAAAACAATACTTATCAACCATCGAGAAAGAAACTGAACGCCTGAAGAAGCTCATACATGATTTAGTCGAGCTGAATCATTTAGAGCAGGATGTATATACATTGGAAACTGAACCGATTGCGATCGCGCAATTACTGTTGGATACATTGGAATTATTTGTGATCCGGTTACAGGATAAAGATATTCAGTTGCGCACATCAATTGATGAGGAATTGATTTTGGAAGGCGATCCTAAACGATTACAACAAGTTTTTTATAATACGATCGATAATGCTGTAAAATACGCTGAACAATCTATATCTATTCACCTTATGGCTAGTAAACACGGTGTACAATACCGCATCGCGAATGACGGCGTGACCATCGGAGACGAAGACGTAAATCAGATTGGACAACGTTTTTTCCGTACCGATAAAGCAAGAACTCGCACAACAGGTGGCACCGGGCTTGGCCTGTCGATTGTCAAAGAAATTGTGCGGTTACATGAAGGGACATTCACGATTTCCAATGAAACAACCGAAACCATTGTGGTGATTGAATTGCCAGAGCAAATGCGAAAGGAGTGAAAGAAGTTGAAACGTTTGATTCCTTTTATGTTGTTGCTCATAGTATTCGTCAGTGGTTGCAGTGAACCACTTGAACGTGGGAAACAAGTCCGGGAATTCACCTTTACGGATCAGCATAATCAACCATTTAGTTCCAAGGAGCTTTCTGGTTCACCCTGGATTGCAGACTTCATCTTCACGAATTGTACCACCGTATGTCCGACATTGACGAGTGAGATGGCAAAACTACAAGCTGAATTGAAAGCTCGGGATATCGAAATGAACTTCATTTCGTTTTCTGTAGATCCTGAAAGCGATACACCTGCAGTATTGAAAGACTATATCTCAAACTTCACTGATGATGAATCCAACTGGCATTTGCTGACGGGCTACACGCAATTAGAGTTCGAAGCATTTGCGCGTGAAGAGTTCCAGACTTTTGTACTGAAGCATGAATCATCTACTCAAGTTGTCCATGGCACGAATTTTTATTTACTGGATTCAGAAGGCTATATTCTTAAAGAATATAATTTCTCAAATGAATCTTATAAAGAAGAATTATTGGCCGATTTAAAACGCATGAAAAAATAGCCGGGTTGCGTGACGGATTTCGTCCATTCCGTTATACTAGGATAGGAAAGCAGGTGTACGTGTTGGATTCTCGTTATTGGAAAGCCGGTTTTTTTACTGCATTGAGTTCATTTGTTCTACTCATTTTAGGCGTACGGACAGTCCTTGGACATGACTTAGTTGTCAATAACTATTTGACGTTTGCAGTGTTCGGCCTAATGGTCGGCATTGTCAGCTCCCTTTTATTATTCTATGAGCTATCCATTGCATTCAAAATGTTCATGGTCGTTCTTGTTCTAGCATTTGCCGAAATGTTCCGCAGCTTCCTGATGATGGATAATGAATTCTCGGAGGCAATCGGGATTTTATCTTTGTTCATTATTTCATCTTTCGGACTAGCCATCTCCATTATTGTACAGTTTATTGTAAAATTAGCTCGCAAAAACTAAAAACCGGTTGGAGAATTATTCTCCGACCGGTTGTTTTTTTGTTTTTTTGATTTGTTTGCTTCGTAGTTGACCGCATGCAGCATCGATATCGGTACCATTCTCAAGACGTACTCCACCGTTTATACCTTTGCGTCTAAGCGCTTCGTAGAACGACTTAATCGCTTCCGGTTCACTCCGCTGATACTGGCCATGTTCATCTACTGGATTGTACGGAATCAGGTTGACGTATGAAAGGTGACGCTTATCCGCAAGCAATCGACCCAACTCTTCCGCTTCTTTTACGTGGTCATTCACGTCACGCAATAAAATATATTCAAATGTGATGCGACGATTCGTTTTTTCCAAATAATAGTTGATTGAATCCATCAATTTTTCAATAGGAAAAGCTTTGTTGATCTTCATGATAGATGAACGTAACTCATTATTCGGCGCATGTAATGAAACCGCCAAGTTCACTTGTAGTTTTTCATCTGCGAAGTCTTTGATTTTCTCCGTCAAACCACTTGTTGAAACCGTAATATGACGCGCGCCAATTGATAAACCTTTTTGATCGTTTACGACATGAAGGAAATTCATCAGATTCGTATAGTTGTCGAATGGTTCGCCTATTCCCATGACTACAATATGACTTACTCGCTCATCTTCGCCCTTACCATCAAGATGCTCTTGCACTTTCATGATTTGACCCACGATTTCTCCTGCATCGAGATCGCGATTTTTGCGCAAAAGTCCGCTTGCACAGAAACTGCAACCGATATTACATCCGACTTGTGTTGTGACACAAACAGAATGGCCATAAGGGAATTTCATCAAAACCGTTTCAATCAAGTTGCCGTCATGCATTTTAAACAGGAATTTCACTGTGCCATCTTGTGAAACTTGCTTAACGTTTTGCTCAAGTGTCTGAATCGAGAAGTTTTCATTCAATAAATCAATTGTCTCTTGATTAATATTATTCATTTCATCAAATGATAAGACACGTTTTTTATAGAGCCAATCCCAAACTTGTGCTGCACGATACTTTTTTTGTCCGTTTTCTATAAGAAAGTCTGTCAATTGTTCGATTGTCAAACCATATATCGATTTTTTCATGTGATTTCTAGCCTCATTTCAAAAATTACAATCTTTTTATTATACTACAAGATTGTAGTAAAAGGAACAACTGATTAGATTTATAATTGTTTTTGCTGGACATCTTTGTCCGTTCTGAGCTTCATGAAAAACGCCAATAGATTCAATGCTGCGAGTACGGCAAAAAAGATCCCCATACCGGTATGCCCTGTAGCGATTCGGTCATATGCAAAATATGCCATCACTACACCTATGATAAGATCGATAATTTTTGAATTAAACAAGTTACTACCCCCTTACTTTCCTATACATAGTATATCAGAAAAAAGCACCTGCAACCGAATTTCCATCCGGGGCAAGTGCTCGATAAGTTATCTATTCTTACACATTTGTTGTAGTCAGTTTATGCTTTTTGATGAAATCTGCTAGCACTGTTTCAAGATTTGGCGTGCCGATTTCATCCAAATCATAATAGACACGCGTGCATGGCTTATTGATATTAATCACACGCGAAAGATCCATAGGTGTACCAATAATGACTGCATCTACATCAGCTGCATTGATCGTTGCTTCCAAATCTTTTAACTGCTCTTCGCCGTAGCCCATTGCCGGTAAGATATTTTCGATGTGCTGATACTTATCGAATGTAGTGATCAAGCTACCTACTGCAAATGGACGCGGGTCAACAATTTCAGCTGCGCCAAGACGTTGTGCTGCAATCACACCAGCACCCAGTTTCATTTCACCGTGAGTCAATGTCGGACCATCTTCAACAATTAGCACGCGTTTGCCTTTGATGATTTCAGGATTATCTACAGAGATTTTTGATTCTGCTTTAATAATTGTACTGTTCGGTGCCGCAAATTTAATATTATTTTCGACCGTTTGAATTGCTTCTTCTGACGCACTATCAATTTTGTTAATAATGGATACATCTGTTGTACGCAAGCACACTTCACCTGGATAATATTTCAACTCATGTCCTGGGCGGTGTGGATCAAGAACTGTGATCGCCAAGTCCGGCTCATAGAATGAAAAGTCGTTGTTTCCACCATCCCAGAGGATTACGTCACAGCCGTCTGGATCATTTTCAGCAGCGTCTAGAATATCCTGGTAATCTACACCTGCATAGATGATATTTCCACGATCAACGTGTGGCTCGTATTCTTCCATTTCTTCAATTGTACATTTATGTTTTTTGAAATCTTCTACAGTTGCGTAACGCTGTACACGTTGTTCAGCTAAGTCGCCATAAGGCATTGGATGACGAATAGCTACTACTTTCAAATCATGCTCGAGCAATGTTTCGATAATTTTACGTGATGTCTGACTCTTCCCTGTTCCCGTTCTAACTGCACAAACAGAAATAACTGGTTTATTACTTTTGATCATCGTAGCTTTTGATCCAAGTAAAGTAAAGTTAGCACCTGCTGAGTTTACAATCGCACCAATTCCCATGACTTTTTCGTAACTAAGGTCACTATAAGAGAATACACATTCATCTACTTCTAGTTCTTTGATCAACTCAGGTAACTGATCTTGAGAATAGATAGGGATTCCTTCGGGATACAATTCACCCGCTAATTCAGTCGGATATTTACGTCCATCGATATCTGGGATTTGCGTTGCTGTAAATGCCACGACATTGTATTCCTCTTTACCACGGTAGTATGTATTGAAATTGTGGAAGTCTCTTCCTGCTGCACCAATAATAATTATATTTTTAGTTTTCATAAATTTATCTCTCCAATCAAGCTTCTTTTTATTATTATAAGTCAACGTGTATAAAAATACAATAGAAAAACTTAAAAATACATGAATTTGTATACATATACATCTTTCATGCGCCTTATATTGTCTAAAAAGCTACTATAGCAACGATCTATACTTCTTTCTATACATTTATGAAACAAAAAAGCCATTCAGTATCGAATGGCTTTTGAGTAATTTATTCATTTAGTAAGTTGCTTCAGCACTTCAAATAGTATGTTCATCTGTTCTTCAGTACCGATCGATATACGTAAATAATCACGAATATCCGCTTGATCAAAGTGACGGACTAAAATTCCGCGGTCTTTTAATTGTTGATATAAGACTTTTGCATCCTTGTGTAAAGGCTTTACAAAGACGAAGTTTGCATCGGAAGGCAGAACTTCAAATCCTAATTCTATTAATGTATGGACTGTAGATTCACGTGTGCGAATGATTTTATTCGTACTTTCCGAAAAGTATGCATGATCGACAAATGCGGCAGTAGCTCCCGCCATAGCTAAACGATCAATCGTGTATGAGTTGAAGGAGTCTTTAATGCGCGTCAATCCTGCAATCAATTCTGGTTGACCAAGGGCGAATCCGACACGTAATCCAGCGAGCGCACGAGATTTAGACGTGGTTTGAATCACAAGTAAATTTGGATAGCGATCGATCAGTTTCATCGCAGATGGACCTGCAAAATCGATATACGCTTCATCGATAATAACTACTTGATCTTGGTTATTTCGCAAAATATCTTCAATGACATCCAACTCAGCATAAATACTTGTTGGCGCATTCGGATTTGGTAGAATGACACCGCCTGGTGAGTTATAGAACTGCTTTTTGGGTAATGTGAAATCAGCATTTAATGGGACTTTTTCGAATGCAATATTAAATAGCTTGGAATAGACCGGATAAAAGCTATAGCTGATTTCAGGAAATTTAATGGTCTTTCCCGGCTCGAAAAATGCCATGAATGAAAATGCTAGCACTTCGTCAGAGCCATTACCGACAAAGACATGGTCTTTTGTCAGTCCATATGTCTCCGCTATTGCGTGACGCAACGGATCTACAGTTGGTGAAGGATAGCGTTGCAATGTGTTGCCATTCAATTCCTCTGAAATGGCTTCTAACACTTTAGGACTTGGTGGATATGGATTTTCATTCGTATTTAACTTAATGATATCTGGCTGATTCAACTGCTCACCTGGTACATATGGTTCTGTACGGCGTGCAACTGTGCTCAGAAATCTACTCATTGCGTGGCACTTCCTTTTTTGGTCGTCTTTCACGTAACACTTGCTGAATATCCGTTAGATCAACATCAAGAATATTCATCAATACAAGCGTATGGTAGACCAGATCTGCAATTTCATTGGACACTTCTTCTTTATCTGCATTTTTTGCGCCGATTACGACTTCCGTAGATTCCTCCCCGACTTTTTTCAACACTTTGTCGATACCTTCTTTGAATAAATACGTCGTGTACGAGCCATCTATCGGATTGGCTTTGCGATCTGCGATTTCATCGATTACTTCATAGACAACTTCACGTAATGATTCTTCTTTTTCGGTTACCGTTGTAAAGAAGCATGTTTTTTCGCCAGTGTGACATGCAGGACCTTGTGGAGTAACTTGGACTAACAATGTGTCTTGATCGCAGTCTACTGAAATACGTTGCACTTGCTGTGTATTTCCGGAGGTTGCGCCTTTATTCCAAAGTTCTTGTCTTGAACGGCTATAAAACCACGTTTCATTTGTTTCCAACGTCTTTTCAATTGATTCTTTATTCATATAGGCAAGCATGAGGACTTCCCCTGTGCGATCGTCTTGTACAACCGCTGGAATTAGACCTTTGTCATCAAATTTTAATGCATGGATATCTAGTGTCATTTTAGTCATTCCTAACTGCAATATTTTCTTCTGCTAAATATTTTTTTAAGTCTCGAATATTGATTTCATTGAAGTGGAATACGGATGCGGCTAGAGCTGCATCTGCTTTTCCTTCTGTTAGTACATCTTTAAAGTGCTCAGGTTTTCCTGCACCACCACTTGCGATGATTGGAATATTGACAGCTTCAGCCATGGCGCGGTTGAGTGCAAGATTATACCCATCTTTCACTCCATCTTCGTCCACACTATTGACGACCAGCTCACCAGCGCCAAGTGCTGCCATTTTCTTCGCCCATTCGATCGCATCAATCCCTGTTTCTTCCATACCGCCTTTTGCATAAACCGACCACTTGTTTTCGCCTTCTTGACGAACATCCATCGATAACATTACACGCTCTGATCCGTATTTATCCGCTACTTCTTTGATTAGTTCCGGATTCGTCAAAGCTGCACTATTAATAGATATTTTATTACCACCCAGTTCAAATACTTTGTCCACATCTTCGAGCGTACGAATTCCTCCGCCTACGATGAATGGAATCGGCACTTCTTTTGCAATTTCCTCAATTAAATCGAGGAACATACCACGGTTTTTCGTCGATGCAGAAATATCATAGAATACGAGTTCATCTGCGCCATCAGCAACATACTTTTTTGCTAATGTAAGGGGATCTGCTACTTCCTGAACGTCTAGAAATTTCTTTCCTTTTACAACTTTACGATTATCTACGTCTAAACATGGAATGATCTTTTTAGTTGTTGACATGACTGTCGTCCCCCAATAGTTTTTTTAAGGATAGATTGCCTTCGTATAATGCTTTCCCAATAATAGCACCGTACATATCTTCAGCAGAGAGTTTCTGAATATCCTCTTCTGTCGATACACCACCTGAAGCAATGATATCTATTGAAGATGCGTCATCCATTATTTTCAGTTCTTCAAAGTTTGGTCCCTGGAGCATGCCGTCTTTCATGATGTCTGTATAGACAACTGTTCTAACACCAATTTCCGCTAAGTCCTGCAATAAATCAACTGCCTTGACGTCACTTGTTTCTGTCCAACCGTCAGTTGCAACTAAGCCATTACGCGCGTCGATTGAGACCGCAATTTTGTCACCGTATTTTTCAACGGCCTTTTTCAAGAATTCAGGATCTTGAATAGCTGCAGTACCGATAATGACACGTGCGACACCATTTTCGATATGCGAGTCAACGATATCCATGTTGCGGATTCCGCCACCTACTTGAACGGGTATGCTAACTGCCTTAGCAATAGCTTCGATAGCTTTTTTGTTAGCAGAGTTCCCTGTTTTTGCGCCATCTAAGTCTACGACATGGATGTACTCGGCTCCTTGGTTTTGCCATTCTTGTGCCATGTTTGTTGGTGAGTCGTTATAGATTATTTCTTGTGCGTAGTCACCTTGGATAAGGCGAACACATTTGCCGTCTCTAATGTCGATTGCTGGGAATAAAATCATCAACTAGTCCTCCTAATAAATGAAGTTTGGGTAGTGCATTGGCGCCGTTGATCTGCACTACGGGCGGACGCTTTCCTGCGGGGTCTCAAGACTCATGCTTATCCCGCGGGAGTCGCCACCCTCCGTTCCGATCAACTAGTATATTCTTATACATAGTATAATTTTCAAGATTCAAAACCGTAAAACTTTATTACAAAGAACCTTTAGTAGAAGGTATGCCTTTTACGTCTGGGTTGATGGTGCTGGCAACACGTAGAGCGCGGCCGAAGCTTTTGAATACGGATTCTATAATGTGATGTGTATTTTTCCCGTAGTTCAAGTTGATATGTAATGTGATTTTGGCGTTGTTTGTGAACGCTAGGAAGAATTCTTCGACTAGTTCTGTGTCGAACTCTCCTACTTTTTCTTTCATTCCGTCCACATTAAAGACCAGGAATGAGCGACCACTGATGTCAATGGATGCTGTGGATAGCGCTTCGTCCATTGGTGTGGAAACTAAAGCGAAACGTTCAATACCTTCTTTTGTGCCAATGCATTGGTGAAATAATTGTCCAAGTACGATACCGATATCTTCTACAGAATGGTGTTGATCTACTTCAATGTCGCCATCGCATGTTACAGATAGATCAAAGCGTCCGTGTTTTGCGAATGCCGTCAGCATATGATCGAAAAATCCAACACCCGTGTTGATATTCGTCTTTCCTGTACCGTCTAACGAAAAGTCCATTTCAATAGATGTTTCGCCTGTCTTACGTGTTAATTGTTGTTTACGCATTAGTATCCTGCCTTTCGTACTTTAATAGACTTGGCATGTCCTGTTAATTGTTCAGCATCTGCTAATGTAATGATGTCATCTGCCACTTCTGCCAAAGCGTTCTCGGAATAGTAGATAATACTCGACTTTTTCATGAAATCATATACACCTAACGGAGAAGAAAATGCTGCTGTTCCACTCGTCGGTAATGTGTGATTCGGTCCAGCCATATAATCACCCAATGCTTCAGGCGAGTGCTGACCTAAGAAAATCGCTCCTGCGTTTCGTATAGCAGCCAAATGCTCCATAGAATTATCAATCATTAGCTCCAAATGTTCGGGTGCTAAACGGTTCACGATATCAAATGCTTCTTGCAGAGAATCGACTACAATGATCCGTCCAAAGTTTTCTATAGATTGTGTTGCAATTTCTTTACGATCGAGTTCCGCTAGCTGACGTTCAACTTCTTTAGAAAGCTTGGTCGCAAATACCTCGCTCGTCGTGATACAAACTGCCGCGGCACGCTCATCGTGCTCTGCTTGGGACAGCAAATCTGCCGCTGCATAAACTGGATTAGTATTGGCATCTGCTACGACACAAATTTCACTTGGTCCAGCAATCATATCGATGGCCACATCACCGAACACCCACTTTTTCGCTCTTGCAACGTAGGCATTCCCAGGGCCAGTGATTTTGACGACTTTTTCAATTGTCTTTGTTCCGTATGCTAGAGCAGCTATCGCTTGTGCTCCACCTATTTTATAGATTCGGTCGACTCCCGCTTCTTTCGCTGCCACTAGAACGTGAGGATTAATCTTGCCGTCACGTTGTGGTGGTGTCACCATAGAAATTCGTCCAACACCTGCAATTTTCGCTGGCAATGCATTCATTAAGACCGTCGACGGATAGGCAGCTTTTCCACCCGGGACGTAAATTCCAACACTATCAATGGGTGTTACTTTCTGACCAAGCATGATGCCGTCATTTGGATTCAAGAACCATGATTGTTCTTTTTGCGCTTCATGATAAGTCGTGATACGCTCTTTTGCTGAGCGCAATGCACGGAAGAAATCATTCGTAACTGCTCGTTGTGCTTCATTGATTTCCTCTTCTGTGACAATCAAGCTGTCCAGCTTTACTCCGTCAAAACGTTCAGTGAAATCCAGAACTGCTTTGTCGCCTTCAGAACGAACTTGATCGATAATGGACAGAACGTTGCGATCAAATTCTAAATCCGTTTGATTAGAATCTTCGCGTCTTAGTAGTTCTTCTGTAAATTCAGATCCACGAATGATCTTCATGAACGCACCTCCAAACCTTCCTTCATATCTTTGATGAACTGCTGAATATCTTCAGTTTTCGTAGCATAACTTGCTTTGTTTACTATCAAACGGGCACTGACATCCGCCACTTCCTGCAAGACAACGAGTCCATTCTCTTTTAATGTTGTACCCGTTTCGACGATATCGACAATGACATCTGACATGCCGATTAATGGTGCGAGTTCAATCGATCCATTCAATTTGATCATTTCAGTACGGATACCTTTTTTGTCGAAAAACTCTTTAGCAACTAATGGATATTTTGAAGCTACCGTTAGAAATGGAATATTTTCAACTGGTGTAAAGGGGTATCCCGCTACCGCCAATTTACAACGTCCGATTCCTAAGTCCAGTAATTCATAAACATCACGAGGATCTTCCATCATGACATCTTTTCCAACAATCCCTACGTCCGCTGCCCCTTTTTCAACGTAAACTGGAACGTCTACGGCTTTAACAAATATTAGTTTGATCTTTTGTTTGTCATCATAAATGACGAGCTTTCGGCTTTCATCAGTGAATTCCGAAAAATATACATCAGATCTTTCAAGGAATTTCATCGCGCGCTCTGCGGTTCGCCCTTTCGCCATTGCAACTGTTAAATAATCCATTCAGGTACCCCTTTCTTGCTTGCGATTAAATCAAGCAGTTGTTTGAAGTCAGTGAACTCTTTTGTTTCTTCATGGTCTAGTAGTTTATTTTGCTGTTCTGTTAATTGAACTGTATAAAGACTGTCATTCTGTTGTTCCGCATCGATCAAAGGTTTAGATATGACACGATAGTCACGCTCTCTCAACTCATTCGTAATATCAATTGCGTATTTAATACGGCTTTCCTCATACAATACAGTCACATCGATGCTATATCTTTCTTTTTGGCCCTTATTAGATGAAGCTTTAACTAATGATTCGATTTCACATGCAAAACCAATCGCTGGCAATTTCACACCAAATTCTTCACTTAGTGCATCATAACGGCCACCCATCAGTACCGGCTTGCCGAAATTCTCTACATAACCTTGAAAAATAATTCCCGAGTAATATCCCATATGGTTAATCAAACCGAGATCAATGACGATATGCTTCTTTAAGCCATACAGTTCGACGATATCGCATGTTCGTTGTAAATAGTTGATTGCATCCTGTGCCAATTCACTAACCTGTAAGTTTTGTAGTCTTTCAAATACCACTTCAGGTGCACCATATAATAGAGGTAACTGTTCGAGTACTTCTTTAATAGAAGGATCAATTGATAATTGTTGTAAGAATGGACCTATTTCCACGACATTTTTTGCTTGAATCAACATCTTGAGTTCAGCCGTTTGCTCTGCAGTAATATCGGAGTCTGCAATTAATTCATTGAAGAATCCCGCATAGCCAATTTCAATTTTCACATCCAAGAAACCAACATCCCGTAATGCGTGACATGCAAGCATAATCGTTTCAGCATCTGATACTGGTGAACTCTCACAATAGAACTCGACTCCAGCCTGTGTTTTGCCGATATTCTCGCTTTCCTGGAACGTCTGTCTAAAGACTTCCTGAACATAATAATAACGCATTTCTTCAGGTAAGTTATCACGTAACAGGACGAGTTGCTGTGTCAATGGGATCGTAACATCCGGTCGCAATACGAGTACTTCACCCGTATAGTCAATCACTTTGATCATTTCGTTTTGATTGATTGAAGTACGTACATTGGAATATAAATCATATTGTTCAAATGCGGATGTTTTAATGCGCTTATAGCCATATGTAGTGAATCGTTTACCTAATATGCCAATGATCTTTTCATGCTGTTCATGTTCATTTTCAAGAATTTCAGAATACAAGATATCTTCTACCGCCTTTCATATAAAAAACTTTATCGCTTTACTACGCTAAAGTAAATTATTACTATAATGGTTATATAGAGCATTGTCAACTGTTAGTAGCATGGATCATCTGCTACAATATGTACTATAGAAAAGGAGAATGTAAACTATGTTTGATTATCATATGCACAGCGCATTTTCAGCGGATTGTGAAATCCCAATGGAAGAGATGGCTAAAGCTTCTATCGCTAAAGGCCTAACCGAAATTTGCTTCACCGATCACGTCGATTATGAATATCCAGATGAAACGATTCATTTCGATTTCGACAAAATTGAATATGCACAAAAGATTCTCCAATTGAATGAACAATTCGATGGCCAACTGACTATTAAAAAAGGTGTCGAAATCGGCTTGCAACCTGACCTATTACATCTCTATGAAGAATTGATGGACGAGCATAAATTTGATTTCGTCATTTGTTCGCTTCACACAGTCGAAAATAAATCCCTTCACTATCGTGAGCTATTTGAAGATCGTTCAACAGAGGCAGCTTTTGAGACATATTACAAGGAATTATTGTATTGTGTGCAGCATTATAAACGTTACAGCGTGCTTGGCCACGCCGATTTGATTAAACGCTATACTGATCAACCACCAACTAATCTATTTCATGATTATTTAGAAAAGATCTTCAATACTATTATACCAGAAGGTAAAGGGATTGAACTGAATACTTCGGGAACTCGCTACGGATTGCCGCATAATATGCCAAGTGAAGATATTTTACGTTTGTATAAACAATGTGGAGGCGAAATTATTACACTTGGTTCAGATGCACATAGAACGACAGAAATCGCACATGAGTTCAAGGAATCTTTGGAGTTATACCAGTCAATCGGCTTTAATTATTTAGCTACTTTCACAGATGGTCATCCAGAATTCCATAAAATTTCATCTTTATAAACTGGAAAGAAAAGTGACGAAGACTTCTATGGCGTTTCGTCACTTTTACGAAATACGCTTATCTCCTGAATACCCATGTTTTCAACAAAGCCAAACGCTCCCGAATTGCTACTTTTGCCTTTACAGATTCAGGCGTCTTCGCCACAACGACGTCAGACTCCCATCCAATCTGTCTTGCAAGAAATCTTGCTCTCGCCAAGTGGTAATCGCTGCTGATGATAGTCACACCCACCACTTCTGGAATGATATTCTGACTAAATTGCAAATTTTCATATGTAGAAGTGGATTGATCTTCAATAATTAACCGGTCTTTTTCAATACCATGTTCATGAAGATAGCGATACATCGCTTCAGCTTCGCTAATGTCTTCATCTTTTCCTTGTCCGCCTGAAAGTACAAACTGGACATGCGGATATTGTGTTGCATACTCCACAGCACTTTCCAAACGGTACTGTAATGATAGCGAAGGTTCTTCTCCGTTCACTTTGGCACCTAGGATGATTGCATAGCCATAGTTTCCATTCGCTTTCATCTGTTGTGCTTGTTTTATTCGATCGTCCGGTAACATCCAAAACATCCCCAGTCCCGCAATGGTTAAAACTATTATTATGGCTATACCCCATAACTTCTTCATTCAGACACCTCCTACTTTGTCCATAAGACGGCTACGAATGAAAAGTAGTTCCAAAAAAGAGCAGCGAAGCTTTTGGCCGCGTTGCTCTTGATATCCATCGTTAAAGCTACTTCACGATTTGCTTTTTATTGACCATACTATGCACTTCAGTAGGTAGTCCCCATAACTTAATGAAACCAACCGCTGCCGCTTGATCAAACTCATCATCAGATGTATAAGTAGCTAGTTTCTCATCATATAGCGAATTGGAAGATTTACGACCTTCTACTATTGCATGGCCTTTGAATAATTTTACACGAACTGTACCATTGACATATTGCTGTGTCTCTTTAATGAATGCCTCAAGTGCATTTCGCAAAGGAGAGAACCAAAGTCCGTTATAAATCAATTCTCCAAGTTTTTGTGAAATAATCGGTTTGAAGTGTGCTAATTCTTTTACAAGCGTTAAATCTTCAAGTTCCTTATGCGCTTTCAACAACGTAATAGCTCCTGGTGCTTCATATACCTCACGAGATTTAATACCGACTAAACGATTTTCTACATGATCAATACGACCAATGCCATGTTTTCCAGCCATTTCATTCAACTTTGTAATCAGATCACTTAATATATACTTTTCCCCATCAATCGTAATCGGAACGCCTTGTTCGAAGCCAATCTCGATTATATCAGCGGTGTCTGGGGCATTTTCAATGGAAACCGTCAAACCAAATGCGTCCTCTGGAGGTGTTGCCCATGGGTCCTCTAAAATTCCGCATTCATTTGCACGCCCCCACAAATTTTGGTCCACCGAGTATGGATTATCCAAGTCAATGGGTATTGGAATATTATGTTCTTGCGCATAATGAATTTCCTCTTCACGTGACCAGCTCCATGAACGCACTGGCGCTACGACTTCAAGCGTTGGATCTAGTGACTTGATTGCCACTTCAAAACGTACCTGGTCATTTCCTTTTCCTGTGCATCCATGAGCCACCGCAGCGGCTTTTTCCTGATGTGCTATTTCCACCAACTTCTTGGAAATAAGCGGACGTGATAACGCAGAGACAAGCGGATATTTATTCTCATAATATGTTTGAGCTTGCAATGAAAGAAGTACAAAGTCCTGTGCGAATTCTTCACGTGCATCAATAACATAGCTGCTAACTGCTCCAACAGTAAGAGCCTTTTCTTTAATGAAATCGAGATCTTTCCCTTCGCCAACATCTAAGCAGACTGCTATTACGCTATATCCTTGATCCGTTAACCATTGAATTGCGACTGATGTGTCTAAACCGCCTGAGTAGGCTAAAACGACTTTCTTCTTTTCCATGGGTAAATCCCCTTTCATGCAAGCATATGTATGTTTATTCAACTTAACGTATTTTTATAATAACACATTTCATTCGTAACACAATAAGAATTAATAAAAAACAGACACATTATGTAAAAAAATGTGTCTGTTTTATATTACTTATCGAATTCCGTGTGCAACCATTGCATCGGCTACCCTTAGGAAACCTGCTACGTTAGCGCCCATTACTAGATTGCCTGGTTTACCATAGTCCACTGCTGCGGTACTACAGTCTTTATAGATGTTCTGCATAACTTCTTTCAAATGCATATCTACTTGTTCTTCTGACCATGAAAGACGCTGACTGTTCTGAGACATTTCCATAGCGGAAACAGCTACACCGCCAGCATTAGCAGCTTTTGCTGGTGCGAATAATACATTATGCTCCTGAAAAATCACAATCGCTTCAATTGTACAAGGCATATTAGCGCCTTCACCCACTGCTTTTACACCATTTGCAATCAGCATATGTGCTGCAATTTCATCGATTTCATTCTGTGTAGCACACGGTAGTGCAATATCACATGGAATAGACCAAATTTCTGTGCAATCAGCATGATACTCTGCATCAGGACGTTCTTTCGTATATTCCCAAATACGTTTATTGCCGTACTCTTTTAATTCCTTCACTAAGTCAAGATCAATTCCGTTCTTGTCATAGATATAGCCATCAGAATCACTACATGCTACAACTTTCGCTCCAAGTTGCATAGCTTTTTCCATTGCATATGTCGAAACATTACCTGAGCCGGAAACTACAACAGTCTGACCTTCCAATGAAAGATTGTTTTCTTTCAGCATTTCATCTACGAAGTATACCGTACCGTAACCAGTTGCTTCTTTCCGACCGAGACTTCCACCGTGGTCGGGGTTTTTCCCTGTTAAAATACCTGCTTCGTAGCCACCTTTAATGCGATTATATTGACCAAATAGATAGCCGATTTCACGTTTACCTACACCAATATCACCTGCCGGCACGTCAATATCAGGTCCAATATGTCTGCTAAGCTCTGTCATGAAACTTTGTGTAAAGCGCATGACTTCACGATCAGACTTCCCCTTTGGATCGAAATCAGATCCACCTTTACCTGCCCCGATTGGCTGCCCTGTTAACGCATTTTTAAATATTTGTTCGAATGCGAGGAATTTCATAATGCTATTATTTACAGAAGGGTGGAAACGAAGTCCCCCCTTATAAGGCCCAAGATCACTATTGAACTGAACACGGAACCCTCTATTTACTTGTACTTTACCTTTATCATCTTCCCACGCTACGCGGAAAGAAATAATTCGTTCTGGTTCTGTAATTCGCTCTAGAATTCCGTTCTCCATAAATTCGGGATGCTTAGCAAAGACTGGACGAAGAGAATCAAAAATCTCTCTTGTCGCTTGTAGAAATTCCTTCTCATCTGGATTCCTTTTCTTCACCAGTTCATATACATTATGAACGTAATCATTTGCTTTTTTGCGATTATTATATTCTACCTCACCAATCTTTGTCATTTGCGATCATTCCTTTCCTTAGTTAATAATTAAAAATTGTCGACTGACTAGTCGCTCATTTACTCAGAGGCTATGACTTTATAATACTTATATGATTAAAGAGTAAATTCTACTAGATAAATTGAATTTTAATTGTTCTAAATATTTCTTTGTATTTCAATATTATCACTGAAAAGATAGCAAGTTACAAGATTTTTTTATAATATCTGGGTTTTGACTTAACTTTTGTGTCGATTTTATGTACTATCTTCAACTTTATTATTTACATTCGACTGAATTGATAGTATTATTAAACTATTCAAACGAGCTATGTGAGGTTATATATGTAAGCGCATACACATACTAGTGAGAACAATACGAAAAGAAAGAGGCGAAGCGCTATGACAAAGAAAACAAGTACAATTCGATCAATCTTAGGAGCGAACTTACTCCTGATCATGACTTTTGCTCTCCTACCTGCTTTACTCGTAAATCCGGATATGGATATGTTCCAAAGCGCTATGAAATTGTTAAATAACGAGTGAGAACTCATATGACAGAGCCTTTCCTTTTACTTAAGGAAAGGCTCTTATACTTATCGCTTCCGGATAGTAAATCGATCTTCTAATAACAGCCAGTTTTGTGGGAATGAAAGCCCGAGTTTCCAGTACATGATTCCCCGTAACTTGAATTTCTTCAGCAAGTTAAACTTCTCGTTAATGCTTCGTGCGTCTTCAAACCACACTTCATGTTCAGTTCCTTGTTCATCGTAATACGTATAATGTGGCGCCTGGGCTAGTGCATCGTATTCAATTGCAACATTCTGCTCGATTGCTAGATTAGTAGCAGTTCGTGGACTTAATGCTCTGGCGGCTTTACTATCCGGTTGACCAAATGGGGCTGTCCAATCATAGCCGTATAGATTCTGACCTAAAAAAATTTTTTCATTTGGCATTTGACTAACGGCATATTCTACTACTCTGGTGACTGGACCTATTGGACTTACAGCTTGTGGTGCACTATACGTATATCCCCATTCATATGTCATCAATACAACGAAGTCTACAATTTCCCCATGCACTTTATAATCATGGGCCCCATAAATACCTGTCGTTACTTCCCCCGCTTTTGGTGCAAGTGCTGTAGAAATCGTAAGGCCAGCTTTATGAATTTGATCGCGTGCATTGCGTAATAGTTGATTATATAATTCCCGATCTTCAGGGAATAATAACTCAAAGTCGAAGTGAATATCACCATATCCGATTTTTTTTGCTACATCAATCGCACTTTGAATCATTTTGTTTTGCGCTGCTTGATCAGTAAAAATAACATGCGCTAAATCTGCACTGAATGTATAGTCTTCTAAATTCGTCAGAACTAGCATATTTACAACACCTGCGTTTTTTGCGATAGTCGGAATATCTGCTAGAGCAGGTGCTTTGAGTGAGCCGTCACGTTGTACTTCATAACTGAACATGGCGAGATACGTAAGGTCATCGACACGTTCACGAACTTCCGCTAGCATATCTTGACTGACTGGATTACGCGGTTCAACATATAATAATGAATCAATCCTCGTTTTCACTTCTTGTGGTATATACAGACGCTGACCAATCATTAATGGTCTGGTGGGACTGATTGCATTAATTTCTGCCAAGCGCGCAACTGTAAGACCATATCTTTGTGCGATTGTATAGAGACTATCTCCAGGTCGCACCCAATAATAAGAACCTATTATTGGTATGACAAGTGCTTGTCCTACAGCTAATCGGATATCACTTTCTAGTTCATTAACTTCTGCTATTTGTTCGTATGGCACACCGTATATTTTACCGATTTCATATAAACTCTCACCTTGCGAAACTACATGAATCTGCATGTATCTCCACTACCCTTCCTGAGTTCTATCCTTATGATATGATGGCGCGTTAAGAACTATGCATGAGTTGCCAATACAATTTCATATGAATAAGGTTTCGGTTACTTCACATACTATTTTCGATGTACATGACTATTGAAGGAGGAAAAATATTTGACAAATCAATTCGAAACATCTCAAAACATGCAAGGCGGACAAGTTCCCCCATCGATGAATCACGGTGGGCATGAGTTATTTGATGTCAAAGAAGTACTTAGCGCGACAGTCGGAGCATTGAACCAAGCGATGATTTTACGCCCACACGTCCAAGATCCAGAACTTTTAGATATTCTTGATCGACAGTACCGATTCGCGTTGGATGAGTACAATATTCTCGTCGAAAGTTTCAAAACAGGCAAAGATCCTTCACACCCTACGCAGCGCTATCAAATGAAAGCAAGTAGCGACTTCATTTACGGTATGAAAGAAAAAGCACCCTCTAAGCCCATTCAATCCACAGGTGAAATCAGTGATGAAATCATCTCCGGCTTTTTACTTGGCGCTAAGAAAGAAGGCGCTACAGGCAAAACAGCTGCTTCATTAGAAGTATGTAATCCAGTCGTTCGCCGTGTACTGGCAGATTCCGTGCCTAACTGTATAGAAATGGCGTACGAGTTGTCAATTTACCAAAACAAACATCACTATTATCAAGTACCTCAATTAAATGATCAGGATATGAATATGTTGCTTAATTCATTTGCACCTTCACAAGGTCAACCCGGTATGCCGAACAACCTTCAATAAGTTAATGTTTCAAGCAGATGGAGTTCTTCTTCATCTGCTTTTTTGCTTTTACACTCCCTATATTTGTATACTATGTAGAAGAATACAAATGAAGGAGTGTCTATATGAAAGTTGCGATCTTTGATTTTGATGGTACGTTGTACACTAAAGAAACCTTTAAATTACTCATGGAGCAATTAAAGAATCATCCTACGCACAAGAAGTATTACCGAAACTTTTTTCGATCGATATTACCGCTTTATGTTCGCTATAAACTAAAAATACTACCTGAGTCTATTATGAAAGAACGCTCTATGTTCCTTTATCTACAAGCATTGGATTCATTGACGATGGCAGAACTACATGAGTATTTTAAAGGTATGCATAACGTGATGTTGCCTGACTTCAATGAACAAGTCATTAACCGACTAGTAGAACATCAAAAAGAGGGATACCATATCTTACTAGTTTCTGGAGCTTATACTCCTTTTTTAAAAGCAGTCACAAGTCACTTGACATTTGATCGAATTATCGGCACAGACATCCCTTCAAATGGAGAACAATTAGCGATGGATCAGCCTTTCCTACATATTCAAGGTACACGTAAAAACGAACAAATTTATCAAGCACTACTTGGAGAAATTGTCGATTGGGATAATAGCTTTGCTTATGGTGACAGCATTTCCGACCTTCCAGTCTTAGAGCAAGTTGGGTACCCTGTAGCAGTTCGTCCGGATAAAAAACTTACTGCAGTGGCCAAACAAAGGAATTGGGAAATATTATAAAAAAACGCGAAGAGCTCTGATTATGTCAGGGCTCTTCACGTCAAGTCGATTTTAATGTATTGATATACAAACTGCCATCTGACTGAATTTCTGCGTAGAGAACATGCTCTGGTTTGGAAATCCCTTGTTTTTTTAGTTGCTCAGTTAACCAAGTATCAGTCAATTGAAGTTCTCTCATATTTTTCTCTTCTACTTTCCCGTTAGTAATAATTTCGGTCGGAATATATTTTGGCTGTGGTGCTGGGGCTTTGATATCTTTCTTTGTCGCATATTTCTCACTTGCATTCAACATGACACTTAAATTACCATTCGTTTCGAATATCGCGTAATTGACGTCTTTCATAGAAAATACCGACTGCTCTCGTAGCATCATATTTATATCATTGAAACTCAAACGTAATTTACGCATGGAACCTTCTAGGATTTTTCCGTTCTGAATGACAATCATCGGTTTATCATCGAGTAATACACGAAGTTTAATGGATTTGAATGATAAAAAGTTAGCAAGAATTGTTAATACTGCCCATAAAACCATTCCATATAAACCATTCAAGAATGGCGTTTCAGACTCTCCCGCCAAATTGGCCGCAATCGAACCGATTGTTATACCTGTCACATAATGAAAGAAAGTCAATTGTGACACTTGTTTCTTCCCCATAAAACGCGCCAAAATCAACAGCACAACAAATGAGATCACCGTTCGTAAAGTCATTTCCCAAAAAGCCAATTGCCAAAATTCATCTATGTTCACTGCATACACCTCCGGTAATCGGAGTATGTGCAAACTATAGAAATTTATACACTAATTCTTTTAATTCCAGTTATAAGGAGTTTTCTGGTAGACATAGTAATTGAGCCAATTCGAGAACAATAAATGCGTATGGGATCGCCAAGTATTCATAGGTTCTTTGGACGGATCGTCGTTCGGATAATAATTTACAGGAACATCAATGTCAGCACCTTTTTCTATATCGCGAGCGTATTCATCCCCTAATGTGTGTGCATCGTACTCTAAGTGTCCAGTTACCATAATATGTTTTGCATCATTTGAGATCACAATGAATGCGCCGGCATCTTCAGAAGCAGAAAGCAGGGTCAAATCAGGATGATTCTTTATTTCTTCTAATGAAACTCCCGTATGGCGTGAGTGTGGGGCAACATATACATCATTAAACCCTCTTGCCAAGTTCACTGTTGGATCGGTAATATCATGTGAAAATACTCCAAAACACTTTTTCGGCAACTCGAATTTGTCAATTCCGTAGTGATGATATAGAGCCGCTTGTGCCCCCCAACAAATATGAAGAACAGATGTGACGTTCGTTTTTGTCCATTCCATAATTTCTTCTAGCTCCTTCCAATAGACTACATCTTCAAATTGTAGAAGTTCGATTGGAGCACCTGTGATAATCATACCGTCAAAACGACGATTTTTGACATGTTCAAAAGTAGTATAGAACGTTTCTAAATGATTCTGACTGACGTTTTTCGAAACATAGGTAGCTGTATTGAGAAATGTGACATTCACTTGTAAAGGTGTATTACCAAGCAATCGCAGCAATTGAAGCTCTGTCTTTTCTTTTTCAGGCATCAAGTTCAAAATTAAAATATTGATCGGGCGGATATCCTGTGTTGTCGCACGTTCTTCATCCATAATAAAGATTTTTTCTTCTTTCAGTAATTCACCTGCTGGTAGATGTTTTGGTATATTAATCGGCATTCTATTTCCCCCTTGACGTTCAGTTATTCTATTTCTATACAAAAAAGCCCTCATTTCTCTTAGATAAGAAAATGAGGATTGACCATTCACCGTTCTTATCTCTCAAGACAACAATCTTGTTGGAGGTAGCACCTTCCTGTATATACAGAGGTTGCTGAAGCTTCATCAGGCCAAATCCCTCAGCTTCTCTTGATAAGAAATATTTAATTACTGCCTATTATAGCATTAATAAATTAATTGTATAGCGGAATTGTCAAATTGTTCTGCGCATTTAAGTTTTGTAAATTGTAGATAGTATATTTTTGTGTATAATAGAAACTACCAACTACATTTCTTCGAGGAGGAGCTCATGAAGTCTTTAGGTATTGTTCGTAAAGTTGATCATCTCGGCAGAATTGTCATTCCAAAAGAACTTCGAAATTCTTTGTCGATCGATAAGGGCGATCCGATCGAAATTTTCGTAGAAGATGATAGAATCATTTTGAGAAAATTTCAGGCCAACAGAGCGTGTTTTATCACGGGTGATGTGATGGATGAAAACAAACTATTGTCAAACGGTCTATACATCAGTCCACAAGGCGCTAAAATTCTTATAGAGCAACTGAAAGAGTTCACGTAATACAAGAAATAAGATCTTATTTTGGCATCTTTTCTAATATAAAAAGGACTGAAAACAACTTTTATAGTTGCCTTTAGTCCTTTTGTTTAATTGTCTCAATATCTCTTCATGTAGTCCGATTACATTACGTTAAGCTATTAATAAACTCTTCGATTTCTTCTTTCGTTTTACGATTTTTACTGACGAAACGACCTGTTTCTGTTCCTTCACTGAATGCCACGAAGCTAGGAATACCGAATATATCCAACTGACTGCAAAGATCTATAAAATCATCACGATCAATCGAGACAAATTCATACTCCGCAAATTCTGTTTCTAATGTCGGCAAGAATGGTTCAATCACTCTGCAATCTGGACACCAGTCTGCAGTGAATAAGAAAATCACTCTTTCTTCTTGTTTAAGTTGCTCGAATTGCTCTAGTGATTCTAGTTTTTTCAATTCCCAACACTCCTCTAAATGAATAGTATAAGCCCATTATAACACTCTTACCTGCACTTCTTCCCTTCAAACGACTTACGTTATTTACTTCCACTTAGTTAAATTAAAGATGTTTTTTTACAAATAACCTCTCAGACACGAACGTTCACAAATAATTCAATAACTACGTTCGCATTTAACAGTTTTTCATTTTTTCCAGAAAAGCAATTGACAATAGTTTTTGACGTGTTATGATTAGTTCTAAATTAATAGTTGTTAAACAATTTTGACGAAGAGATACCTTCCTAAAAAGAATTTTTTAGAGAGCTGATGCAGTGGTGTAAGTCAGCAAATTCCGAGGTTGGAGGCACTTCCGAATTGATTGGCTGAACATTTTAGTAGGCTAATCCGTCACATGCACGTTACGCATGCTGAATGAAGGCTGCATCTGCAGCAAAACAAGGGTGGTACCGCGTTAGTTTATCGAGCTTTTCGCCCCTTACTTATACGTAAGGGATGGAAGGCTTTTTTATTTTACCTATAAGGGGGGTAGCGTACAACTTACATATACGATCAATCACACATAGTTTTCCAACAAAAATTCTACTACAAACAATCAAAGGAGAGAATGAATATCATGGCTTTTAAAATACTTATTAGTGACCCACTTAGCGAGGACGGAATTTTCCCACTACGACAAGCAGAAGGTTTTGAAATTGTAATGGAGACTGACCTAACACCAGATCAGCTGAAAGAACGTATCAAAGATTTCGATGCATTACTAGTTCGTAGTCAGACAACTGTTACAAAAGAATTGTTGGAAGCAGCTGATCAATTAAAAATCATCGGTCGTGCAGGTGTAGGTGTCGATAATATTGATTTGGACGCGGCTACAGAAAAAGGAATTATCGTTGTGAATGCTCCGGATGGCAACACAAACTCTGCAGCTGAGCACACAGTCGCCATGATGATGTCTATGGCGCGCAAAATCCCTCAAGCCTTCAACTCGTTAAAAAACAATAAATGGGATAGAAAATCATTCCTTGGTGTGGAATTGAAAGACAAAACTTTGGGGATCATCGGGCTTGGTCGCATCGGTGCTGAAGTGGCAAGACGTGCAAGAGGACAACGTATGAATGTAGTCGCATATGATCCGTTTTTAACAGAAGATGTTGCCAAAAAATTAGGCATAGAAATTGGGACAGTAGATGAAGTGCTAGACGTAGCTGACTTCATTACAGTTCATACACCTTTACTAAAAGAAACTCGTAGAATGATCAACAAAGAAGCATTCGAGAAAATGAAAGACGGCGTACAAATTATCAACTGTGCACGCGGTGGAATCATTGACGAAGATGCTTTATACGATGCAATCGTTGCTGGTAAAGTGGCGGGTGCGGCATTGGACGTATTCGAAGAAGAGCCATTCCTAGACCATAAATTGTTGACATTACCTGAAGTAATAGCAACTCCTCACTTGGGCGCAAGTACATTCGAAGCACAAGAATCAGTAGCAGTTGACGTAAGCCGTGACGTAGTGAACTTCTTGACAATTGGATCTGTTCGTAACCCAGTGAACTTGCCATCTGTTTCTCGTGATGTATTGGCGAAAATCGAGCCATTCTTCGATCTTACAGAAAAACTAGGTATGTTCTTATCCCAAATTCAAAACTCGGTTATCCATGAAATCAACATTCAATATGCTGGCGAATTGGCAAACTACGATGTGCGTGCGTTAACGCGTAACACCGTCAAAGGCCTTTTGAAGCGGAATCTTGGGGAAACTGTCAATGATGTGAACGCGAAGTTATTGGCTGATCGTTACGGCATCAAAGTGAACGAGCAAAAAACAACTACTGGTAAAGGCTTCTTGAACTTGATCACAGTAGAAATCGTGACTGAAAAAGGTATTCGCAAAGTAGCGGGTACACTTCTAAATGGCCTTGGAGCGCGCATTGTAAAAGTGGACGATTATGTAGTAGATGTAATTCCAAGCGGTCACTTACTATTTATCCGACACATGGATCAGCCAGGGGCAATCGGTCGTGTAGGTACACTTCTAGCAGAAGAGAATATCAATATTGCAGCGATGCAGGTTGGACGTTCCACTGAAGGCGGCTATGCTATCATGATGTTAGCTGTTGACAACCACGTCGAATCGACTTCTATCAAGCATATTAAAGAAGTCCAAAATATTAATGATGCAAAAGCAATTGATTTATAAGAATATAAAAAATCCAGCTCATAGTAGCTGGATTTTTTATGTGTGATTGACAAAGAAATCAAATCCCATAGCTGTAAGAATTCCGAACACTAAACACCATAGCGCAATACTGACCGCCGACCAAATTGCCGTATTCATTTTCTTCGCCCCTAATACGAGACCAATAAAAGCCGCGATATGTGTTCCGATCAATATAGGACCCGCAAGTGCTAAAACCGGTAATCCATATTTGTTCATAATTTGTTCTGCACGTTGTTGACGTTTTGACTCACTTTTACCTTTACCCTTCTTCTGTTTTCTACGTGCCATCCATTCTTTAATATGTTGGAAACCAACAATTAATAGAAGAACTGTTGCCATATTACCCGCAAATGAAAGAACTATTACCCATATAGGTGATAGACCCCGAATAATACCTAACGGAACGACAATCATAATTTCAATCCACGGTATAGCCGCCCCTAAAAACACCAATATGTATTCCAGCATTAAATCCCTCCTTGCTTTACAAACAATGAAAAATAAGTAGAAAAGAATCACAACCGATGAGAGAATCTCATCGGTTGTCTAATGCGGCAAGTATAGGAAAAAGACCATGTAAGTTATCGATTTCATACGTAGGTTTCACTTCATCATTCGGTAGTTTATTTTCTCGATTAATCCATACATTACGCATACCGACACGACTTGAACCTAAAATGTCTGTCATCAAGTTATCACCAATCATCAACGCTTCTTCTGCTTGGATACCACTTAATTCCAGAACATGCTTGAATATAGATGCATCAGGTTTCCCTTTACCAAATGCACCAGAAACGATAATATGATCAAAGTAACCAGGTATTTCAGGTGAGATCGTTAGCTTAATCTGTTGTAAACTTGGTGAACCGTTTGTCAGAAGAATTAACTGGTAATTACCTTTCAATTTATCCAATACTTCAAACGTCTCTTCATATATATATGGGTTATTCTTGCGCTCTTTTGGAAATACATCAGCTAATTCCCTACCAAATGGTTCATCATCAATCCCCAGTTTCTTCAACCCTTTAACCCATGCTTCCTTTTGATAACTCGGAATAATCTCTTTCATTTTCTGAAATTCTTCTCCCTCATCGTCAAAAACACCCCATAACCCTTCAAAAGGATTAATTCCGATATTTTGAGTATGTGGAAATATTTCATATGTAGCATACAAATCTCTTGCTTCTTGGCGCACCGCATGCTCAAGTTCTACTGGATTGACCCCTGTTTTCTTTGTCGCGTACTCACATGTTTTTTGAAAAGCCATGGAAATACTCTTGGCATCCCATATCAATGTATCATCCAGATCAAAAATCAATGTTTTAATCATCGTGACATCCCCTTTGCAATTGTAATAATTCTGTTATATCCCACTCTTATTATACACATTACTTACGTGATTTGTTAGTACGTTCCCTAAACCGCAGCCCATACACAGATTTTTTACGCTAATATGCATATATTTTAGAGAGTAAGGGAACCTATTGAATAGGAGGTGAGCTGGAATTGGTACAACATTATTTTATCGGCATCTCTATTGCTCATCCTGTCGATGACATAGCCCAGCAATTTCGCACAGAATATCAATTGAATGAGAAATACAAAGTAATTCCACACGATAAGGATTTGCATTTGACCATGCGCTATATAGGAGAGCTTGATGACGCCAAACTTCCCTGGCTGAAATCTTCTCTTCAGAAAATCGCTAAATCGCATACAGAATTCACGGTGTACGTAAAAGGCTTATCATTTTTCGGATCTTCAAGCGGACCGCGTGTTGTTTTTCTAGCAGTTCAAGGTTCCGAAGCTTTATATGAACTACAAAAGCAAATCGCTAGACGTACAGAAAAGATTCTTGAATTGGAAAAAGACACTCGCTTTGTTCCGCACATCACGATAGCTAAAAAACGCAAGACTACAGATAAAATGCAATTAGAAAAAAAGTCTATTGAACCTGTTCCTATTATAATAGAAGGTTTCACCTTATTTAAGATTAATCCTAGGGAAACTCCTTCCTATGAGGCCCTCGCTTATTTCCCATTAAAAAAGAGTTGATTGCAAACAACGCAATCAACTCTTTACTGATTTACTACACTTTAAATCGTGACATATCATTTTGAAGTTGTTCTGCAAGTTCAGCTAATGTTTGTGAACTGGATGTGATTTCCTCATTAGCCGCTAACTGCTCTTCTGTTGCAGCACTAGTAGATTGAGCTTCTGCTGCTGCTTGGATCGCCAATTCTTCTACACGTTTAGCTCCATCAGTTACTTCATCTGTCATTGCGCGAATCTCTTCAATTGCCGCTGATACTGTAGATACTTTTTCACTAACGTCTGATGTTGCGTGCTCGATGTCCAAGAAGACGGCATTTGTTTTCTCTGTTGACAATAAGCCTTCAGCCACACATTTTCTACCTTCGTCCGTGCTCGTCACCACTGTTTCTACGTCATGAATAATTGTATCAATCATTCGACCAATTTCTTGTGTAGATTGCTTGGATTGTTCTGCCAAATTTCGTACTTCTTCAGCTACGACAGCAAAGCCTTTACCATGTTCTCCAGCACGCGCCGCTTCAATCGCAGCATTAAGTGCAAGTAAATTAGTTTGCTCGGCAATTGCCGCAATCATCGATGTGACGCCACGGATACTTTCAGTGTGTTTGGACATTTTATTGATCGTCACCATGGAATTGCTAATTGTTTCACTGATGTTCGTCATCTGATTGGTCGTTTCTCCCATTAAAGTCGAGCCTTCCTTCACCAATCGCGCTACATCTTCTGATGAATTCAACATTTCTTCATTATCTTGTGTAATGACATCAATGGCCGTTATCATTTCCTCCATTGAGACAGTGGATTGATTGACGATATTGGTTTGCATTTCACTCGTCTGTAAGTTCTTTTCCGTGATTTCTGCTACCATTTCGGATGCAGCTAAACTCTCTTCCGCGCTTGCAGACAATTCTTCTGATTGTGCTGCTAAATGTAAAGCGGAATTTTTCGCTCGATCGATAATGCCGCGTAAATCAGCAACCATTTTATTTAGCGTTTTAGACATATCGCCAATTTCGTCATGATTTTTTATGTTCACTTCTTCTATAGCAAAGTTTCCGGCTGATACTTCAGCTAGCGCATTTGTCATTCTTCCAACAGGACGGCTAATCAAACGAGTGATGATCGTCGTGATTACTACACTGCCAATAATCCCAAGTGCAATTAAGATGATCATCAACGAAGTAGCACTTTTTGTATATTTCGCCACATCCTTTTCCAGCTTTTCTTGTTGTTGTCTTTGATAATCTGTCATTTTATTGATCGTGTCGGAAATCGTTGTTTGATAACTAGCACCATTCGTTCCAATAGCAAGCGCTTGATCATCATTCCCTGCACGTTTCTCTTCTATAATAGATAGTAGTACTTGATCGTATTCATCACTCGCTTCACGAATAGTTAACAATGCAGACTGCATAGTATTATTTTTTAGGATTTCCTGTAATTCATTTAAGCGGTCTTCTATACGAGATTGAGTTTCTTCTAGTTCCTTTATGTAAGATTCTGAGCCATACAACATATATCCTCTAACACTTTTAGCTAAGTTATTTTGATCGCTTTGCTGTTGCTCTAACAAAATGACTTTGTGCATCCTGTCGTTAATTAAAAATGAATACTTTTCATTAACATTCTTTAGTGCTAGGAACCCTATTAAGCCGATAATAATGATAATAATGACAAGACTCATAAATCCAACCCATAACTTTTTTCCTACTGTAAACTTCATATTCCACATTCTCCCTTATTCAATTATCAATCTATATATACATTTGGTATACACTGCCAATTATACTCCACATTATTCATATTCGTATAGGGATATTTGGTGTTTCCGCTAAAATAAAGAAATTATTGTATATGTGAATTTTTCACCAGTTCATCTTTTCAGTTATTAGGATACACGTTGTTACTAATATGTATAATTCGGCTAGCCTTGTGCTGTAAATAGTAAATATAAACTGGTTCCAAAGTCTTGATTTAACGAATTGTAGATTCGCTAAATAGTTTACTCGTAGAAATTTCGACTAAAACTAAACTTCGTCTTGCAACAGCGAGCAGCTTTATACTTCTCAATTATTCAGTAAATTATTACATAGTACGACATGAATTTTTTTCTTTCGTCAGAATGGTATTTATTTTGTTTTTCTAGTATACTAGAATTTCATGACCCTTGAGAGGAGTACTCAAGGTAATTTTGCGTTTGTATATAAATTTACAATAAGCTAGCAGTGAATAGTAGTACAAGAATGAAGTGGTTAGGATGTGTTACTCGTGTCAACAGAACTTTTTATCACAACGGACTTTCAACGCCGATGGGTCGATCAATTGACTGAGGCAGGTCCGTTTTTCAGTAGCTTTTCAGAACAATCTGATGAGCTATCAAAATTTCCGAAAGAGAATATAGAAAAACTCGTGAAAATGGGCTATACGACGCTAACCTTACCTAAAGAGTTCGGAGGTGCGGGTATCACAGTGACGGATATGGTGCTCTTCCAGGAGACCATCGCTCGTTTTGATAGTGCTACCGCTCTAGCAATTGGCTGGCATCAAGGAGTTGTTGGTGAACTATATGAGAGTCGTAAGTGGACCGAAGAACAATTAGCTCAATTTAGTGAAGCCATTCAACAAGGTGCTCTAGTCAATCGTTCCGTTACTGAAGCACAAACTGGTAGCCCTACACGTGGTGGTCAACCACAAACAACTGCTTTACGCACCAAGAATGGCTGGGTGATTTCAGGTGAAAAAACATTTACGACTATGGCGCCTGCCCTTACCCATATCCTCGTATCTGTTTGGATTGAAGAAAAACAGAAAACAGGTTTTTTCTTGTTGCCAAGTGACACAGCTGGCCTTTCTATCAGAGATACTTGGCATACGATTTCAATGCGCGGTACGGAAAGCCAGACACTTGTGCTAGATCAAGTGGAAGCAACGGCTGATCAGTTAGTAGAAGTGAATGAAGCACCACGTGGCAACAAACAAAACGGCTGGCTTCTTCATATTCCCGCATGTTACATGGGAATTGCCCAAGCGGCACGTGATTACGCGGTGCACTTTGCAGCAACTTATCAGCCAAACAGCCTTAATGAACCCATAGCTTCCCTGTTCAGTATCCAAACACAAATCGGAAAGATGGACTTAGAGCTGATTAAGGCACGCCATTTACTTTATGATATCGCGAGAATTTACGATGATCCCGCTCGACGAGTTTATCTACAAAATGAACTTGGAGTAGCGAAATCGATTGTAACGAATAGCGCGATAGAAATTGTTAACTTAGCGATGCGCATTGTAGGCGCGAAAAGTTTGGAATTGTCTAATCCCCTTCAGCGTCATTATCGCGATGTGCGGGCCGGTCTTCACAATCCACCTATGGATGATATGACGATTACAAAGCTTGCACAAGCAGCAATTAGTGGACAACAATGATTAAACGTTTACTCGTGAGCGGTTATAAAGCCCATGAATTAGGAATCTTCAATGAAGACCATAAAGGCATACCTATCATCAAAAAAGCGTTGACAGATCGATTGCTAGCTCTCCTAGACCAAGGACTCGAATGGGTTATTGTCAGTGGACAGCTTGGAGTTGAAACGTGGATTATTGAATGTGTGTGGGATCTGCAAGAAGATTACCCAAATTTACAATACGCGGTCATTACACCATTTCTCGATCAACAGTCGAACTGGAATGAATTAAAACAAGAGACATATGAACAAATCATATCACTTGCAGATTACTCAGTGAGTTTGACGAACAAACCTTATGAAGCACCATGGCAATTTGTAGAGAAGAATAAGTTTCTACTTCGAAATTCGGATGCTTTGTTACTTCTATATGATGAAGAAAATGAAGGTTCACCGAAGTTTCTTAAGAAAATGGCAGTACAACTAGCGGAAACTACCTCCTATGAATTATTATCGATTACCGCTGATGATTTACAACTCATTGCCGAAGATTTACAACGAGAACAATGGGAGTAATAAAAAGCGAAATGCCAGAAATCAGGCATTTCGCTTTTTTCTATTTGATGTTTGATCTACTTGATTACTTTTAAAACCCGTTTAAATTCATCCGTTCCCGCCTCACCTAACAACTCATACAAAGCAGTTTCTACACAAGTGCCGGAGACTCCAAGATGTTTCATCTTTTGTAAGCCGATCATTTTATTAGCTTCTGTTCTGGAAGTGACTGCATCTACTACCACTTCTACTTCATAGCCTTGCATCACAAGATCAGCCGCTGTCATATAGACGCAAATATGCGTTTCAATTCCTGCAATTAACACTTGCTTCCTACCTAGCTCATTCAGTTGTTTCACAAATTCTTCGTTGCCCATTGCGCTGAACGTCATTTTTGCTATGGGTTGTTGTTCTCTGAGCAAGTTCGATAACGATTCAGTAGTTGCTCCTAGACCATCAGGGTATTGTTCGAGCCATAGAATTGGGATATCCAATACTTGTAATCCTTTAATCAGTTTTTCTAGGTTATCATGTAGTTCCTTACTTTCATTGACGATTTGTGCCAGCTTTCCTTGTACATCTACTAATACGAAAACCGTTTGATTGGTTTGCAACATAATGTATTTATCCCCTTTCCAACATTCCTGTTAGTATAGCATGTTTACAGATTCATTAGAAAATACCCATCTCAAAGTGATTAAGCAAAAAGCTGTCTCTCTTTCGTCAGTGAAAGAGAGACAGCTTGAACTAATTATTAATTTTGGACTGTTGCTTTTTGTTTCGCTTTTGCTTTCGCTTCAATACGACGAGCGTGCAAGATTGGCTCTGTATATCCACTTGGCTGTTCCGCCCCTTTAAAGATTAGATCGGAGGCTGCCTGGAATGCGATAGAATCTTCATAGTTCGGTGCCATCGGCTGATACAACTCGTCATCGGCGTTCTGCTGATCCACTATTATCGCCATACGCTCCAAAGTTTCTTGTACTTGCTCTTTCGTACAAACACCATGACGTAACCAGTTGGCAATGTGCTGGCTGGAAATACGCAATGTTGCACGATCTTCCATTAATCCGACATCATTGATATCGGGAACAGTTGAACACCCTACTCCTTGGTCGATCCAGCGAACTACATAACCTAAGATACCTTGTGCGTTGTTATCCAGTTCCGATTGTACTTCTTCTGCAGACCAATTTGCGTTAGGTGCCAATGGAATATCAAGGATACCATCGCGATAATCGATTGAACTGTCAATTCCAGCTTGCACTTCTTTAACATTTACTTCATGGTAGTGCAATGCATGTAAAATTGCCGCTGTTGGTGATGGAACCCACGCTGTGCTCGCACCAGCTTTTGGATGAGCAATTTTCTGTTCGAGCATAGCAGCCATTAAGTCAGGCATAGCCCACATTCCTTTACCAATTTGTGCATGTCCAGGGAGACCCGCACCAATTCCTACTGCTACGTTTGCGGCTTCATAAGAAGAAAGCCATTTAGATGCCTTCATATCCGCTTTTCGAATAACCGGACCTGCTTGCATAGACGTATGAATTTCGTCACCTGTGCGGTCAAGGAATCCAGTGTTGATAAATGCAATACGCTCTTTCACTTCATTGATTGCGGATTTCAAATTCAGTGACATTCTGCGCTCTTCATCCATAACTCCGATCTTAATTGTATTGCGCTCAACACCTAGTAAATCTTCAATACGATCAAATAATTTGTTCGCAAATGCCGCCTCAGCTGGACTATGCATTTTCGGTTTTACAATATAAATAGAGTTGTGAAGCGAGTTTTTAAACTCTACGTTTTCTTTAAAGTTATGTGTAGCAATTAAAGATGTAAGAACGCCATCCAAGATTCCTTCAGGTACTTCATTGCCGTTTTCATCAAGAATCGCATTGTTAGTCATTAAATGACCTACGTTACGCACGAACATCAATGAACGACCACGCAATGTCAACTCTTTGCCGTCTCGACCTATATACGTACGATCAGCATTCAATTTCCTTGTAACTGTTTTACTACCTCGCTTGAATGTAGATTCCAAGTCGCCCTTCATTAAACCAAGCCAGTTACGGTATACGCCCACTTTATCTTCAGCATCTACTGCTGCAATAGAGTCTTCACAGTCCATCAACGTAGAGAGTGCTGCTTCAATTACAAGATCTTTCACACCCGCTTTATCACTTTTACCGATTGGGTTATTGTGATCAATAGCTATTTCGATATGCAATCCATTATTCACCAACAATACCGCCGTCGGTGCGTCTTCAGAACCATTATATCCAACAAACTTGGATTCATCTTGCAAGTGAGTCGTGTTACCGCTTTCAAGCGTCGCTTGAAGTTTTCCTTTTGCAATTTTATAAGCAGTTACATCTGCATGGGAACCTTCAGCTAAAGGCGCTGATTGATCTAACAATTTTTTCGCGAAATCAATTACTTTCTGTCCACGAACTGGATTGTATTGAACACCAGCTTCAGCACCCGCCTCATTACTGATTATATCAGATCCATAAAGCGCATCGTACAGACTTCCCCATCGTGCATTTGCTGCATTTAATGCATAACGAGCATTATCGATCGGTACTACCAATTGTGAACCCGCTTGGTTTGCGACTTCTTGATCAACATTAGCTGTTGTCACTTTAAAATCTTCAGGAACCGGCTCTAAATAGCCAATTTCTTGTAAAAACTCTTTATATTTAGCGAAATCAATTTCGCCTTTATTATTTTGATGCCATTCGCTTATGGTCTTTTGTAATTCATCACGTTTTTCTAATAGCGCTTTGTTTTCAGGAGCAAGTTCATGAATTAGCGAATCAAAGTTTGTCCAAAATTGTTCATTTTGGATCTCTAAACCTGGAAGAACTTCTTCTTTTACGAAGTTATATAGTTCTGTTGCGACTTGCAATTTACCTACTTTTTCATAGTTTGTCATGGATAAAAGCCACCCCTTAATATTTTTTCGCTACTCTGTTGTATAACATGTAGCATTGAACACCATCATCGTCTATTATTCGGCAACACCCCATAGCCTATCGATCAAAAATCGATACATAAAAGACGTATGACTTCTTCACTTGAAGACGTGTTAGTACATATCATACCTAAAGTCTAGTTTACTTTCAACTGAATTGTGAAAATTTTCACATCATGGCTATTTGTGTTCGATACGACTATTAACAACAGTTATATAACAGTCGTGGAAATATCGTATTTTATTATTTCTTATTATATTTCCACTTCGCTGTTTGTTATTTAGGTACTCATCACTAAATTCTGATAGCAAGTTGACACACTATTTTGCATGTGATAGCTTTAGAGTCAATCATCTAAATTGAATAGTTTGAAAAGTAGGTGGAATGAAAATACTTTCATTTCTTAAATGGGAATCCTTTTCTTGGAGCGGTCCCGCCACTGTGAAGACGCGAATGCGTCCAGCCAGATACCTGCCTATTTTTCATGACGCTAATCCTACGGTGAATAGGGGAGTGTTAGACAGACGCAGTAAATAATCGCATGCTTATAAGTAGCATGTTATTTTATATGTACTCGCAATTCTAACATTTCCCCTAGAGATGTTTTTTTTATTGTAAAAATTTAAGGGGGAAATTATCCATGGTAAAAAGCAGTATAACGGGCTATCCCGTAATAGGTGAAAATCGTGAGTGGAAACGTGCACTTGAGGCATTTTGGTCAAAGAAGATCTCAGAAGATGAGCTTCTTCAAACAACGAAAGAGATTCGCTTGGCAAACTTGAAGAAACAACAAGACGCCGGAGTTGATTTGATTGCTGTAGGCGACTTCACATTGTATGACCGCGTACTGGATACGTCAGCCATGTTCGGAATCATTCCGTCACGCTATAACTGGAAAGGCGGACAAGTTTCCACTTCCACATACTTTTCGATGGCACGCGGTAATGATGAGGCAGTTGCCTCTGAAATGACAAAGTGGTTCAATACAAACTATCACTATATCGTGCCCGAGTACGAAGGTCAGCGTTTTCAATTAACGGAAAACAAGCCTCTAACTGCTTATCGTGAAGCCAAGAGCGAACTAGGTATTAAAGGTAAACCTGTACTACTCGGTCCCTATACATTACTGAAGTTATCTAAAGGTTACGAAGATATAGACGTACCATCTATAATTTTACAACTGATTCCGCTTTATCAAAGAGTACTACAAGAGTTACAGGATGAAGGTGTACAATGGGTTCAAATTGATGAGCCGATTCTATGTACATCCATAAGCTCAGATGAAATGAAGACCGTTACAGAAATTTATTCCCAGCTAACTAAAAATGTGAGCGGACTGAATATTCTACTACAGACATACTTCGATTCAGTAGAACATTATACGGAAACGATCGCGTTACCTGTCGCAGGTATCGGACTCGATTTCGTGCACGGACGCGAAAGAAATTTAGAAAATCTAAAGCAATATGGTTTCCCAGAAGGTAAAGTGCTTGCAGCAGGAATTGTAGACGGACGCAACGTATGGCGATCTAATTTACAGAAAAAACTTGCATTGACTGAAACAATCCAACAGCAAGTTTCAGCTGATAAATTGTGGATTCAGCCTTCTTGTAGCTTGCTACACTCACCTGTTACGACTCGCTCGGAACAGAAACTAGATAAAACGATCTTGAACGCATTAGCATTTGCCGACGAGAAGATTGAAGAAATTAAAGCAATTCAAATAGCTATACTACGAGGTAAAGAAATAACAGCTAAGGAATTTGAAGAATGTGAAGTAGCATTGACTGCATTTAACGCCCTTCCTACTCGCAATAATAAAGAAGTTCGCGAAGCGACTTCCGGAAGTCTACTTTCTGATAGTAAACGAAATCTTCCATTTGCAGAACGCAAAGTGAAGCAACAGGAAAAATTCCAATTGCCACTACTTCCTACTACGACTATAGGTAGCTTCCCACAAACACCGGAAGTACGGGCTACACGTAATAAATGGAGAAAAGGCGAAATTACGAATCAGCAATATAAAGATTTCATTCGTGCTGAAATTAAAGTATGGATCGATATTCAAGAGGATTTAGGCCTTGATGTATTGGTACATGGCGAATTCGAACGTACAGACATGGTGGAATATTTCGGAGAAAAGCTTGATGGATTTGTCTTTACTGAAAAAGCTTGGGTACAATCCTACGGTTCACGTTGCGTTAAGCCCCCTATTATCTTTGGAGACGTGGCGTTCACTAAACCAATGACTGTGGAAGAATCGGTTTATGCGAAATCACTTACAGATCACGAAGTAAAAGGAATGCTCACGGGCCCTGTAACCATTTTAAACTGGTCATTCGTCCGTGATGACTTGTCCAGAGAAGAAGTGACAAACCAAATCGCACTCGCTTTGCGTAAGGAAATCGAAGCGCTTGAAGCAGCGGGTATCCATATGATTCAAGTGGATGAGCCAGCACTTCGTGAAGGTCTTCCATTGAAAAAGACTGAATGGAAACACTATCTGGACTGGGCTGTTAATGCATTCCGCGTATCTACTGCTTCAGTGGAAGATACGACGCAAGTGCATACGCATATGTGCTATTGTGATTTTAACGACTTTATTGAATCGATCAGTGCACTGGATGCAGACGTAATATCCATTGAAACGTCACGCAGTCACGGCGACTTAGTCGAAGCTTTCAATGAGTATCATTACGACAAAGGAATCGGTCTAGGTGTCTATGATATTCATAGTCCACGCGTTCCAGCAGTAGAAGAGATGACAGAGATTATCAACAAAGGTCTTGAAGTACTTGAGCCTTCTCAGTTCTGGATTAATCCCGATTGTGGATTGAAGACGAGAAAGCGTGAAGAAACAATTGCAGCATTGAAAAATATGGTCATTGCTACTATACAGGCACGAGAAAAATTAGGCGTGGTGACGGCACAATAATGAATTTAGGACTGTCTTAGAAATCAGTATGGTTTCTAAGACAGTTTTTTCATAGAGAGTTCGAAATAGTGCAGACCGCAAAAGTGTTCAGAGAGGGGTTGTATGATACATTCATTTACATATTTGAACTTAAACACTATTTAAGCACAGCATACTACGATGTTAAGATTTGAATGATACATTATAAAAGAGGATATCCTATGAAGTAAAGTAACTTCGAGGACATCCTCTTTTACGTCTATTACGAATCAGTCAAACTGCTTCGTCAAGTTCGCCATCTCAATAGCGGACACCGCTGCGTCCCAACCTTTGTTCCCGGCTTTAGTCCCTGCACGCTCGATCGATTGCTCAATCGTATCCGTTGTCAGCACACCAAAGATCACTGGAATGCCCGATTGCATGCTTGCTTGAGAAACACCTTTTGCAGTCTCGTTACAAACAAAATCGAAATGAGGTGTCGCGCCACGGATTACCGTTCCTAGCGTAATGACTGCATCATATTTTTTTGAGTCCGCCATTTTCTTTGCGATTAATGGAATTTCAAACGCTCCCGGCACCCATGCTATATCTACATCTGCTTCATCCACACCATGACGTTTGAACGCGTCTTGTGCTCCTGATAGTAACTTCCCTGTGATGAACTCGTTGAACCGCCCAACGACGATACCTACTTTTAACCCCGTACCTACTAAATGTCCTTCGAATAAATTACCCATTTTTCATCTCTCCTCATAAAGTTAGTAAATGACCAAGCTTTTCTGCCTTTGTGTGTAGATACTTTTCGTTCGCTTCATTAAATGGTAGCTGAATTGCAACGCGTTCAACTACTTCCAATTCATATCCTTTTAAACCAGCAATTTTCTTTGGATTATTCGTCAACAAACGCATTTGCGTAATGCCGAGTTCCCGAAGTATTTGTGCGCCAATACCGTAATCACGCAAATCAGCCGCAAACCCAAGTTTTTCATTTGCTTCTACCGTGTCATAGCCTTGTTCTTGCAGTTCATAGGCTTTCAGTTTATTGATTAAACCTATTCCTCTGCCCTCTTGACGCATATACAACAATACACCGCGCCCTTCTTCTTCAATTTGAGAGAGAGCAGCTTGCAGTTGCGGACCACAGTCACAACGGCACGATCCAAAAACGTCGCCTGTTAAGCATTCCGAATGAACTCGTACTAAGACCGGCGCTTCCGTTGTAACGTCCCCTTTTACCAGTGCAACATGTTCTTTTCCTGTCATAGTTTCGGTATAGCCAACCATGCGGAACTCGCCATAACCTGTCGGCAGCTCGATCTCTGCTTCACGAATGACTAATTGCTCTCGTTGCAGACGATAATGAATAAGGTCTTGAATGGTGATTAGTTTTAAATCTAGTTCTTCAGCCATCTGACGTAATTCCGGCACACGCGCCATCGTTCCGTCTTCACTCATGATTTCACAAATGACGCCTGCTGAAGCGCTGCCTGCCAGCCGTGCTAAATCTATCGCAGCTTCAGTATGTCCTGTACGCTCTAGTACACCACCCGACTTCGCTACAAGTGGAAATATATGCCCTGGACGTTTGAATTCGCTTGCTGTTGCATTCGGTTCCATCATTTTAATAATTGTATCCGCACGTTCAAATGCACTGATCCCAGTATGTGTAGAGCGGTGATCGATACTAATCGTAAACGCCGTGCCATGTGAATCGGTATTATCATCGGTCATCATCTGTAACCCTAGTTGCGCTGCTTTTTGCTCTGTTATCGGTACACAAATCAAGCCTCGACCTTTTGTCGCCATGAAGTTGATAATTTCAGGTGTAATCTGGTCGGCTAATGCCACGAAATCCCCTTCATTCTCTCGATCCTCATCATCCACTACGATGACCACTTTACCTTGTCGTAAATCTTCTAATGCTTCTTCGATTGTATGAAACATCCTCATTCACTCCTTCACATAAACCCATGTTGTTGTAAAAAGTCTTTCGACATCGTTTGATCCGTATTTTGTCTTTTCTGCAACATGTTCTCAACATATTTGGCGAGCATATCACATTCGAAATTAACTACATCCCCTATTTGTTTTTTCGCAATGACCGTCATTTCCTGTGAATGTGGAATCAATGAAATCGTAATATCTGTATCTTTTACCTCAAAGATCGTCAATGACGTCCCATCCAATGCGATAGAGCCTTTATGTAACAAATAAGGATGATATCCTTGCGGTAAGGACAAGCGTATATATAACGCATTATCAACCGTTCGCTTCTCACGGATCGTAGCTATTCCGTCTACATGTCCTGTGACAAAATGTCCGCCTAACCTACCATTCGCTGCAAGTGCTCGCTCCAGATTCACAGAACTTCCCACTTCTAATTGTCGTAGTGAAGTAGAAGTGACAGTTTCAGGCATGACGTCCGCAGCAAATTGGTCCTTGGTAAAACTCTTTACCGTCAAACAGACACCGTTGACCGCGATGCTATCCCCTACTCTCACATCTGTCAAAACAAGGGATGCAGCTATCGTAACTGTCATAGATTGAGCGCCAGGTTGTATTTGCTTAACTGAACCAATCTCTTCAATTATTCCCGTAAACATGATTCAATCACCCACTTTCGGTACAGCTATGATTTTAATGTCTGGTCCAATCATCTCCACACTGTCAAATCTTAATGAAAGCGCCTCATCCATCAGTTGAGGATCCAGTCCACCTATTGGCGTCAGCGATCCAATTCCGCCAAGTAGTTTGGGTGCAACATAGCAAATGACCTTCTGCACGGCGCGCGCTTTCACAAACGAAGCATTAATGGCCGCTCCACCCTCTACAAGCAATGTCATAACACCACGTCTTCCTAGCTCTAATAGAATATCTTCTACAATCAGCTGGGGTTTTTGCATTCGGATGATCTGGACATGGGGCTTGTTGAGTAACTTTTCACGTGATAACTCTGCATATTTTCCGCAAAAAATCCAAGTAGGCGCTTCTGAGTTTTGAATGATCTGGCTAGATTCTGGTGTTCGTAAAGATGTATCTAAAATAACTCGAATAGGATGTTGTCCACCTAGGGGCAGTCTGGTGGTGAGAAGAGGATTATCATGAAGAAGCGTTTGCACACCTACTAAAATCGCATCTTGCGTATGGCGAAGCTGATGGACATCGAGTCGTGCTTGCTCACTCGTCACCCATTTGCTATCTCCTTTAGAAGTGGCAATCTTACCGTCTATCGTCATAGCTGTTTTCATTGTCACATGAGGTGTTTTGGTTTTAATAAAATGAAAAAATGGTTCATATAGTTTTTTAGCGCGTTCAGAAGAGACAGATTCGGTTACTTCCACTCCTGCACCACGAAGTTTCGCAATGCCTTTACCTGCTACAAGAGGATTAGGATCCGTTGTCGCAACAAAGACTCGTTTGATACCGGCTTGAATAACGGCATCAGCACAAGGGGAAGTTTTACCAGTATGTGAACAAGGTTCAAGCGTTACATACAAATCAGCATCTGTTGCTTCCGCTCCTGCCATATCAAGTGCAATTCGTTCTGCATGGCGTTCTCCTGCTTGTAAATGCGCACCCATTCCAATGATCCGGTTTGTCTTAACTACGATTGCACCTACTGGTGGATTGGGAGAAGTTTGACCTGCCACATTTTCTGCGAGCTGCAAAGCCATTTCCATATAATTCTGATTCATTGAGCAACACTCCAGCTTACAGTATTCCTCTAGTGACAATTCTACATACAAAAAGCCCCGCAAAAGATTATGCGGGGCTTGTATCCATGACTAAATAAACGTTATATACCGTAATGAAAAATCATCACTTATAGTATACACGCATTGTTCCTTCTCTCATCCAGACTTTAACTGTCGGCTTTGGAGTTTCACCAAATCCACCTTCTGCTTCTATAAAGCATCCGGGTCACGGACTAAGAGCTTGTTAGCTCATCACCGTCGGTAGGGAATTACACCCTGCCCCGAAGGAAACATATTCGATTAACTAAGAGTCTAGCACATATGACAACTAAATAACAATAGCTGAATAATTATTCAGCTATAAAAACCCATTTATCTACTGTAAATCTGTCCAATGCTTCCATGTTGGGAATGTACCCGATTCCATCTTCTGACGGAACTGTAATATAACCTTTTTCAGCAACTACTTCTGGTGTAATAATATCTTGTTCCCAGTAACGTGAAGAACCTGCTGTATCGCCAGGAAGCGTGAAATTAGGTAAAGTTGTCAATGCTACGTTGTGCGCTCGTCCAATACCCGATTCTAACATGCCACCACACCATACATCGATGCCATTCGCTGCACAATAATCATGAATTTTCTTCGCTTCTGACAGACCGCCAACTCTCCCAATTTTCACGTTGATAATTTTACAACTACCAAGTTCGATAGCTTTTCGTGTATCTTCCAATGAGTGGATACTTTCATCTAGACAAATCGGTGTCTTAATTTGTCTTTGCAATGTTGCGTGATCGATAATATCATCGGAAGCAAGCGGTTGCTCAATCATCATCAAGTTAAACTGGTCGAGTTCTTTCAACACTTCTACATCATCTAACGTATAAGCTGAATTCGCATCCGCCATTAAGGGTACATCAGGATGGGCTTCTCGAATGGCACGTATCACTTCCACGTCATACCCAGGCTTGATTTTCACTTTAATGCGCTTATACCCTTCATTTATAAAGCCTTTAATATTGACCAATAAATCTTCAACATTTTCTTCAATTCCAATGCTGATCCCCACTTCAATACGGCTACGTTGCCCTCCGAGTGCTTTGGCAAGCGTCATGTGGTGATGCTTTGCATATACATCCCATATCGCACCTTCAATTGTCGCTTTCGCCATATTGTTTTTGCGGATATGTCTAAATAAGTCACTTACTTCATCGGGATGTGTAATAGACTTGCCAAGTACTGCGGGAATCAAGAAATCACGAAGCATGTGAATCGTCGTTTCTGTAGTCTCTTCACTATACCAAGGCGCAGTAAACGCAACAGATTCCCCCCACCCTTCATGACCGTCCGCGTCTGTGACAGTTGCCAACAGAAAGTCTTTCTGCTGAATCGTTCCAAAACTTGTAGTAAACGGATGTTTCATCGTCATATTCATTCTGCGAAGTGTAATCGTGTTAATTTTCATTGTGTCAGCTCCTTTAATCATGCAACGGAATGATGGACCGCTTACAGAAACGATAGTACTGCACAGATTCTTCTGTTCGGCGTACATCGATCATAGCAAATCCTTCCTTACTCAGTTGCTGAAATATCGTTCTCGTCTTCATTCTCCATTCGTAGGCCAATTGCGAGTTTTCTTGCTTGATTAATTGAATTTGTTTGGGCACAGGCACTTCTATCGCTTCCGCCTTCAGCCATTCAGTTGTTTCCGGTAAAAGCAGGATAGGGTGTGAATTATCACTCAATTGGATTTGAAACGGACGACTATATATAAGATTAGGTTGCCATTTCTCCACTACACGCGGACTGTCAATCCACCAAGCAACTTGAAAACGGTCGGTCGGTAAACCTTTGTTTAATCCATCGTCCATCTCTCCATAACAATCAACTATATAGTCATAGCACACACCGTATAACTTTGAAGTATTCAAATAGCCGTTGCGACTTTCGAGTGGATCGAATGTCCAGACGATTAATCGATAGCCCATTTCCCGTGCAAAACGTAGTTGTTCTTCTTTCAACAGTTTGCCAATGCCCTTCATCTGAAACTCTTCATCTACCGCAAGCATATGAGAGCATAAATATATTTGACCTTCTGAATAGCCGGCAAAGCTATAAGAATATCCGACCATACGCTCTTCTAGAAACGCACCGACAATCAATCCACCGTTTTTGACTGCTGTGATAGTTTGATGGATAGGGATTGGTTCCATTCCCCAAATTTTCTTCTCAAGATTTTGCATAGAACGAATGTCTTCGATAGCCGTCACTTTTCTGACCACTATATCTTTCCTCATACTGTCACCTTCTAGTTTTTAGAGTGGAATGTTAATTCGATGGCAGTAGTTAAAATTTCAACTCCTGTTGCCAGTGCGTCTTGATTAAATGTCATGTGTGGATGGTGAAGTCCTGGGATTAAGCCGCATCCCAAACCTAGCATTGTACTTTTGACAGTGGGTCGCTTTACAGAATAGAAGTGAAAATCTTCTCCTCCCGGCGTGACAACGGTGCGTGTAGTCTTGTCTTCACCCACTACTTTAGCAATCGCCTGATACATTAGATCTTCAGCTTCAGCATTTACTTCCGCCGCGACCATTTCTGCCATTACTTCATAGTTGATTTCTACATCGTATTGTCTAGCTATCGCCTGAATCACACGTTCTACTTCCTCATATAATTCATCCATTATACCATTTTCTTGCGCACGTAAATCCAAACTAAATTTTGCATTTCCCGGAATTATATTGGCAGATTCGCCACCCGCTTGGAACATCGTCATTTTCGCTGTATGAGAAACCATCGGATTACAATGAATGGACTGCAAACCTCCTACTAACGAAGCGCCCACCTCGATCGCATTTTTTCCTTGATGCGGTCTGGCACCATGTGCTTCTGTTCCTTTGATCGTTCCACTGATCATTTTCGCGGCACCGTGACGTAGTGAGGCAGCGGAATAACCGTCAGCCATTTCATCCGCAGCTCTTACATGAACGCCGAATAAGTAATCGATATCATCGATCAATCCCTGATCAAGAACAGCTAGCGCGCCTTTTCCCTTCTCTTCTGCCGGCTGGAAGAATACTTTTAATGTTCCTTTTTGAGGAATTCCGCGTTCTTTAGCCATAAGCAAAGCACCAATTCCCATGGTCATATGTCCATCATGTCCACATGAATGATTCGCTCGATAGACACCGTCCACTTCTTGCCACAACGCATCAATATCTACACGCAACCCGACTACCGGCTTACCTTCACCGATCGTAACGCATAAACCTGTAATTCCATCGAATAATTTCACATTAAATCCTTCTCGTTCAAGAAATTCTTTCAAGTAAATTGTTGTTTTTGTTTCCTTCCAACTAACTTCCGGATGACTGTGCAAATGCGCAAACACTTCATCTAGTTTCGGCTTCAGTAATTGTACTTGCTCCTTCATGCGTGTGCCTCCTAAAAAAACCATTTTCCATTGTACTATTCAAACTGTTTATTCCTAAAATTTCAAACTACTCAACAATTTTAACATAAAAAAGACTTCTCTATCACGTCGTGTGAAAGGAAGTCTTTTTCGTATTGATTAAAAAGTCCAAAGAATCATCATGCCGAATAATAGCGTCATGTAATTGACCGAGTACAAGAACATGAAGTTAGCCCATTTATAATCATTTTTTGCATAGAACCCATATATACTAGCTGCAATATATCCTAGGTTCATCAATGTCGCGATTGTAATGAATGTAGTGCCAAACATCGTTAATAAAAACGGTAAAGGCAATAGACATAATACATACACAAGCATTTGGCGTTTTGTGAAGTTAAATCCATAAACGACAGGCAACATCGCTACGTTTGCTGCATTATAGTCTTTATATTTCTTCATAGCAATCGCAAATGTATGAGGCATTTGCCAAATGAATAGTATAGCGACCAAAACAATCGGTACAATATGATCCGCTGACATAATAGCTGCCCACCCTATAAGAGGGGTAACCGCTCCCGACACACTGCCAATCACTGTATTCAATGTATATTTACGTTTAGACCACATGGTATAGGGTATTACATACGTAAACCATCCGATAAATGCATAAATTGCCGCTTCTAATGTAGTGAAAAATAATAATACCATACCAATTCCCGATAATATCAAACCTATTTTTAATACGGTTTTCAAAGCAAAGTTACCTGTCACAGTCGGACGGTTTTTTGTTCTTTCCATAACCGTATCAATATCAGAATCAAACCAGTTATTCATTACAAGTGCACCTGCAACAAGCAAGGTACTACCTATCATGGTTAGCAGGAACACACCCCAGTTACCTGTGAGTGTCATGCCCGAAAAATATAGTGCCAACCAAAACCCCGTAAAAACTGGAAATATATTCGCGATGAGTACAGGTCCTTTAACTAATGATTTAATATCCGAGAAGAAGGTAGACGCCGATCGGCTTTGAGTAGTACTCGAAACAATATGGGCTTCTTTCGTCATATGGGTCCGTTCTCCTTTTACGTTACATTTAAATATTTTTTCCATTCGTATATAACTATATCATTTTCTTAAAAGTAAAATCAAAAAATCACGATAATTCCTTAGAAACTGTTACAAAGGTTTGTCAGAAGTTCATAAATAAACATATCGCATGATAAAATACTCTTTTTTTCATATGTACTTATCATACCATATTGTATCATTTTCCCCTATTATTCGATAAAGCATGAGCCTATACCCCTTATAGGCTAGCAACTAAGTTTACCCGCCATGATCAATCAAACCACATTTACTTTTTTCATTATAGAAAACCGTTAAACTTCAATTTAAAAGAGCATAATATCAATAGTTGTCTAAATAATTAAATTGATATTAATTTAATTATCCTGTAAACTCGTGTAATAGTATCGCGAAAAAGTGTTGATTTCCCCTTGATCTTCTCAACTACCTGCATCTTTTTTCTTGCGGGTAATTTTAAGAGATTAAGGCAAAAAACAGCATTCCGTGATGAAAAAATTATAAAGTGAAAGGATTTGATTTTTTGAGAAAGTTTATGTTGTTTTTATCTATCGTAACATTATTACTTTTAACAGCATGCGGTAACAGTGATAGTAAAGATTCAATAAGCAAGATTAAACTGGCAGATGCAGGATGGGATAGTATTCGGATACACAACAGCATTGCACAAATTATTTTAGAAGAAGGCTATGGCTATGATACGGAAATAGTGAACGGAACTTCTTCCGCAACATTACAAGCGTTGCAACAAGGCGATCTTCAAGTTTATACAGAAGTTTGGTCTGATAACTTAGGTGATGCGTATACAAACGCAATCGACAGCGGAGACATCGAAACCGTCTCGACAAATTTCGACGATAACTCACAAGGTCTGTATGTCCCTACATATGTTATCAAAGGGGATCCAGAGCGTAATATCGAAGCGGTAGCGCCTGATTTGAAAACAGTAAAAGACTTAGAGAAGTATCCTGAACTATTTCAAGATCCTGAGAACAAGGATAAGGGACGTATCATCGGCGCACCATCTAGCTGGTTAGTCAGTAAACATTTAGATGAAAAATTAACTACTTATGGCTTAAATGAAAAGTTTACGTATTTAGCTCCCGGTTCAGATTCATCCATCGTAGCTGACTTAGCTAGTGCATATAAAAAAGGTGAACCATGGGTTGGTTATTACTGGTCCCCTACTTGGGTCACTGCAACGTATGACTTAACGCTTTTAGAAGACGAGCCGTTTGATCAAGAGGCTTGGGATAAAGATAAATCTGGTGAATTCCCTCCTAATGATGTCTACGTCAGTGTCCATAAAGATTTGAAAACACAAGCTCCTGAGGTAGTTGAGTTCCTCAGCCATTACAAAACTAGCAGTGCATTGACAGAAGAAGCATTAGAGTATATGGGTGAAAATGAAGCTAGTCCAGAAGATACTGCAAAATGGTTTATGAAAGAACATGAAGATCTTTGGACTTCATGGGTACCTGAAGATGTTGCTGAGAAAGTAAAAGCAGCTCTGTAATACATTTTAGAATTTCAGGGGTGGACGCTTTCCGCTCCACTCCTTTTCAATTGTACTAACACTAAAAGTAGAGAAAGAGAGGGACAAGCTAGTACGTCCTAGCTTACTGCCTATGAATGAATTTCCTAACGTCAGAATACCTATAGGAGATTATGTGGAAAAGTTTATTGATTTTCTTGCAATGAACTTTGGCTGGCTATTTGATTTCATCTTCACTATTGCATCCACTACAATCCGAACTATTGAGACAGCTTTACTCGCTACACCTTGGTGGGCTATCATGATTGTGGTTTTCCTCCTTGGTTGGTATTTAAACTCCATTTTTAACGGCCTACTGTTTGCCGTCTTTATCTTTTTAATTGGTTCCTTCAATTTATGGGAAGATACGATGACAACAGTCGCGATCATCGTAATATCTGTCGTACTATCCCTTGCAATTGGTATTCCAGTCGGCATATTGATGGCGTTTAGCAAAACATTTTCCATCATCATGCGTCCTCTATTAGATGCCATGCAGACGATGCCTACATTCGTTTACTTGATACCTGTAATATTCTTCTTCCCTCTTGGGAATGTTCCCGCAATTATTGCAACAATCATTTACGCGTTACCACCAGTTATCCGTCTAACAGAACTTGGTATACGAAACGTTGATTCTGAAGTGATTGAGTCAGCGGAATCATTTGGATCTTCTCGAAACCAAATGTTAGTGAAAGTACAATTACCACAAGCATTGCCTACTATGATGGCAGGTATTAATCAAACCACGATGATGGCTTTATCAATGGCTGTCGTTGGTTCCATGGTTGGTGCTCACGGATTAGGTGAACGCGTACTATTCTCAATCAACCAAATCAATATATCATTAGGGTTTGAAGCAGGTATCAGTATCGTATTCTTAGCGATTATTATTGACCGTTTAACAAATGGAGTGGCAGACCGCCTACAAAATACAGGGAGGAGATCAGCATGACCGTTAAACTTAAAGTAGAAAATGTCACCAAGATCTTTGGTCCTCGCCCTAAGAAAGTCATTCCTATGATTGAAAAAGGAGCTTCTAAGAGGGAAATCCTCGAAAAAACTGGACATACAGTAGGTGTCTATAACGCCAATATGGAAATCATGGAAGGTGAAACCTTCGTAATTATGGGACTATCCGGAAGTGGTAAATCGACACTTATCCGCTGCTTCAATTTATTGAACAAGCCTACATCAGGTGCAATTTATGTAGATGGTGAGAATATTGTCAAATATAATAAAGAGCAGTTAAATTTTTCCGTCAGAAGAAAATCGCAATGGTCTTCCAGCACTTTGGTTTATTTAGTCATAGAACGGTTATTGAGAACATTGAATACGGTCTGGAAATTCGTGGTTTATCGAAAAGTGAACGTCGTAATATCGCACAAAAACATATCGAGACGGTTGGTCTAAAAGGGTATGAAAACCAATATCCCGATGAATTATCAGGAGGGATGCGTCAACGTGTAGGGATTGCCCGTGCGTTGACGAATGATCCAGATATTTTGTTGATGGATGAGCCGTTCAGTGCGCTTGACCCACTCATACGGAGAGAAATGCAAATGGAACTTCTAGATATCCAGACACGTCTTCAAAAAACCATCATCTTCATCACACACGATGTCAACGAGGCATTCCGTATCGGTGATCGTGTGGCAGTTATGAAAGATGGTCACGTAGAGCAAATCGGTACTCCGGAAGAGTTATTAGAAACACCAGCAAACGACTATATTATTGACTTCACTCGTGAAATTGATCGTTCGAAAGTGTTACAAGCAATGAATATCATGTCAAAACCATTAAGTGTCATGAATGGAAAAGATGGTTTGCATGTCGCGATTAAGAATATGGAGGAGCACGGGATTTCCAGTGTCTTCATCACGAATCGAGAACGACAGTTGCTTGGATTGGTAACAATAGATGGTGCGATCGAAGGCGTAAAAAAGAAGAAAACGTTGGAAGAAGTGATGACAACCGATGTATTGACAGCTACTCCGGAGGAATATGTTCAAGATATTATTCCGCGTGTCTTGGATTCTAAATATCCACTTGTTGTCATAGATGAAACGAACCGAATTGAAGGGATTATTTTACGAGTTCATGTACTTTCAAGCATTATTAGCAACTCTGCTAATGATGAAGTGGAAGGCGAAGAAATACTCGATCAATCCATTGAAACAGTTGAAGTAACTGAATAACAAAAAAGGGAAGAATGAGCACCGCTGCTCACTCTTCCCTTTTTGATTAACTTTTTCCCGAAACACCGGCACTTTCAAAGGTAGCCATTTCATTGACCATCAGAACAGCCGATTGAATGATACTGAATGCAACTGCTGCGCCTGTTCCTTCTCCTAGTCGCATGGACAAAGATAAAATAGGTTCCTTTTCTAAGTATTGAAATGCCTTTTGATGCCCTGGTTCCATCGATTGATGGCCAAGCAACATATATCCAGCCGCACCTTTGCTCATAGTCTCCGCCACGCAAGCTGCCGCAGTCGAGATAAATCCATCTAAGATGATCGGGATACGTTTAGAAGCTGCCGCCAGCATTGCACCTACCATTGCAGCTAATTCTAGACCGCCAACCTTACGTAGCACGTCAAAGCCGTCAGAAGGATTAGGCTCATGAAGAGCTAGCGCCTCTCGAACTACTTTAATTTTATGAAGATGTTGATCAGCTGATATTCCTGTTCCATAACCAACCAACTCTGCCGGATCTAATTCTGTAATGGCCGCCACTACAGCACTGCTTGTCGTAGTATTACCGATTCCTACTTCCCCTACCACTAAGAAGTCAACACCTTTTTCAAATAACGCAAGTGCTTCTTCAAAGCCAATCTCCAACGCTTTTTCCACTTCTAGCTGAGTCATCGCCTCGGTACGTAGAAAATTTTCCGAACCTTGACGAATCTTCCGGTCCTTCACTGGTTCAGAAAAGGATTCTCCGATCACACCTACATCAACCAAAGAAATTCCGCTTGTTGCTGTCTGCTGAATACATTGATTGCCGCACCACCTACCGCCATATTCTGTACCATTTGACGTGTGACTAGTTGAGGAAATGCAGAAATCCCTTCTTCCACAATTCCATGATCTGCTGCGAATACCAGTACACCTAATTGATTGATGCTAGGATGTTTCCGACCTTGTATCTCAGCTAATGTAATCACGATATCTTCAAGTTTCCCTAAACTTCCGATAGGTTTCGTCAACGTGTCTACGAATGCCTTCGCTTCCACTCCTGCGGATACATCCAATGCAGGGATAGTATAATCTTTCAAAAGATGACCTTCTTTCTCTTTATGAACAAATATTCATCAAGTTTCTCTATAAGTATATCAGTAGTCGATAATGAGTATCCAATTAAATATCCAGCATGCAAATAATGTCGTTTAAAGGTATACTATAACTAGCGGACATGTCATACATTACGCTAGTTACATTACTATCAGAAAAGGGGCGATCCACATGATTAGTGAAAATTAGCACAAGCTTTAAACGTACAAATGAATAATGAATTTGCCGCAGCACAAACCTACTTATCCATGGCTTCTTACTGTGAATATCGCAATTACAGCGGATTCGCGCACTTCTTTCTACAGCAAGTAGAAGAAGAGCGGTATCACGCAATGAAAATCTATTCTTATTTAAATGATCGTGGGATCCGAGCGATTATTACAGAAACACCTGCTCCAGCTACTTCTTTGATAACTTGGTACACACATTTGAAGTGGCATTATTACAAGAAAAAGAAGTAACCAAAATCATTCTATCAAATCATGGATATGGCATGGGAAGAAAAAGGCACGCAACGATTTCTTTCCTGAATTGGTTCCTTGACGAGCAAGTCGAAGAAGAAGCAACGTTCGATAGACATATCGAGTATTTGAAACGTATCCGTGAAGATAAGAACGCATTGTTCATTTACGAGAAAGAACTTTCCACACGTTCATTCGAAGGCCGAATAAAAAACAGGCAAGCTAGCGGTCCGCAGACCTCTTGCTTGCCTGTTCTATTTCCAGTGATACGCCTTCAAACACGTTTCACATACACATCGTTTATGCAGTTGGTCTGCTGGTATTTGTCGAAACACTTCTTCAATAAAATCTTCTTGGTACACCAGCAATGTTCGTCACTCTCCATTGCATTACCGCACAGATTATTCCCTTTGCAAATCGGACATGTGTATTTCATATATTCCCCTCTCTACAATCGATGCTTGTCTAGCTCGGCTGTATTTTTCTTCTCTAATTGCTCTACCCGATCTTCCAATTCTTATTTCGTTTCATACTTTCCATCGAATACAAACCAGCTAGTAAAGCGACCACAAATGTTGCGTAGTTAAACCACTCCATACATCCCGCCCCTTTTTTACTTTTGTTTTTTTAAAATATCTCATATACTTTTTTCAATGTGTCTGGTGTGAGTACCATATTATTTCATACATGTATTTCACTGCATATCCTAGCGCAACTGTCATAGAACCTGCGACACTTGCAGCGACGACCATTCCTGCACCTGGAATTACTTTAATGATTTGACGGAAAGCTGTTTTTCCGACATTTCCTACGATCGTTGCAATAATCAATTCTTGGCATGGTCTTTCGTAATCGGCTTGCCATATAATGTCGACAACTTTAACATGAGTCCCACTTGCAATGTTGTCAATGGTATAAAATCAGCTCCCGGAATGGGAACCGCTCCAATAGTAGCGGCTGACGCACCAGCCGCGAGAATCCATCGTTTGGCAATAGACGACTTATCCGCCATATTTGCTGCGAGTAATAGATCTTTATTTGCATCTTTTAATTGCTGTAGGATCTCTCTTTGTAAGAATTCCATTTGCTCTCCTGTCTTCGAAGAGATCGGAATAACCGGGTAAGCAAACCCAGTATGCTCCAAAACATAGTTCACTAAACTCAGAACATCATCCGCTGCATCTATTTTATTGAGCACAAGAATGATTTTCTTGTTGAGCGTGGCAATCTTATTTAATGACTTTAGTTCCGTATCTGACAACACCGTACCCGCTGCATTTAGGAAGAATAGAATCACATCTGCTTGATTATAAAATTTCAGTGTTTCATTTGAATGTTCTTGATAGATATCATCAAGACCCGGTGTATCAACAAAAAGTATATTATCTGTGTAATAAAATTTCTTAACTTCCTTCGTTTCTCCCGGTTGCGCTCCCACTTCCGCTACATCTTTTTGCATTAGACGGTTCAGTGTTGATGACTTTCCTGCATTAACGTCCCCGATCATTGCAATAAGAATTTCTTTTTTTAATTGCTCATTGATGAGATCTGATTCTTCTTTAAAAACTTTATCGAATGATTCATCTGACATAAAATTTGGAGTTTTCATTATAGCACTTCCCTCTGTTAAATTTGATTATTCAGATTACCCTATTGTAAAAAAGAGCATCAGTCATTCATCCTCTTTTGACTGATGCCCTACACTATTTATCTGATTATTTAATAATAAGGTGAAATCAAGATATACACAAGTACCCCGGTGAAACTAACATATAACCAAATAGGCATCGTCCATCGTGCAATTTTGCGGTGACGCGGGATCTCCATATTCCATGCTCTTGCTACACTTGTTAGCGCTAACGGAACGATTGCAGCAGCTAATACGATGTGTGAAAACAGGATGAAGTAATAGAATCCAGCCAAGAAACCACTACCGCCAAATGGTGTAGACTCTGATAAAAAGTGATAGGCGACATACGTCACTAAAAATAAAGCGGTTGTGCCAAATGCTGCATAGATAAAGCGTTCATGTAGTTTGATATTCTTCTTCAAGATTGCGACTAATGCACATACAAGAAAAATAAACGTGAAACTGTTAAAAATGGCATTTAATAAAGGTAAAATCGTAATATCGAATGCTGTGAAATTTTCTACGCCTGGCATACCTGCCAAGATGCCAATCGCACCGATGAGAATGACCGAGATAATGATAATCGCCGGACGGTAATTCCGTTTTTTGAAATTTGCGGGCGGTGTTGTTTGATTTGTATAATTCATCTAGTTACACTCCTAATTCTATATTGATAACTACACTATATCGTACCATACGTAACACGTTATGCAGGTCAAATTTGTGTCGACTTTTGAAATTGCTCATCTGATTTTTCTCTGAATTCATCAATAACTTTTATAAACTTAGCAATAGTCGGAGTCAAATAGGAATCCGCACGTCGTACAAAAACCGTTTTAATTTGACTGTATTTTGGTGGTAGATGATAGCAATAGACTGATCCTTGATCTAGAAGATGAGTAACAGTTGATCTCGGAACGAATGTAACACCTAATCCTGCTGCCACACTGCCAAGAATCGTCTCCAGTGTTCCGAACTCCATCATTTTCGTCGGCTTAAACCGCTCATCTTCGAGCCACAACTCTAAACGTGCCCGATAGCCACACCCCTTTCTGAAACAAAGAATTGGCTCATCTTTAATATCTTCTATGGATTGAAACGGTTTACTTGAAAGTAACACGAGTTCTTCTTCGAGCACATCATGTACAGCTAGGTCGGGATGCGCTGTTCCTTCCGATATAAAAGCTCCGTCGAGTTGATGGTTTAGAACCTTAAACTGCAATCCTTCAGTTACACCTGTCAATAGTGAAATATCGACTTGCTTATATTTATTATTATATCTCGATAGAATAATCGGTAATTTGATGACGGTTTCTACCGACCCTAGCTCAAGTTTTCCTGAAGGCTCTTTGTCATTCTGCACGACTTTTCTCATTTCATTGGTTAGTGATAATATCTTCTCGCTGTAAATCAGAAGTCGTTTCCCCTCTGGTGTCAAGATCATTCCTCGATTATGTCGGTTAAATAATGGAGTCTTTAACTCCGCTTCGAGCTTTTGTATTCGGGACGTAATATTTGACTGTACATAGCGTAATTCTTTAGCAGCCGCTGTGATAGTTCCTTTCTCTGCGACCATCTGAAATATCTCTAAGTCTTTAAATTCCATAGTTACCCTCCTAGTCAAATTCTCTTACTTACATGATATCAATAAAATTGATAGTAGTCATCATTATTATTCGTTTTACGTGATGTCTAATCTAGTGTTTACTAGAGATAGTACTTCTAGGAGGTTAGGTCCGTTGAAAAACAAAATTATCTGGGGAGCGTTTCTGTGCTTTATAGCTAGTGTTTCATGGGGGGCGATGTTCCCAGTTGCCAATAGTGCATTCAAAAATATCGACCCGTTTTATTTCACATTAATTCGTTATGTCTCAGTTACACTTCTGCTTGTCGCAATATTATGGTTTAAAGAAGGCTTGCAAGCTTTTCGCTTTGAAAAAAAGGGTTTATCTCTTTGGTTCTTCGGTACGATGGCATTTGTTGTTTATAACCTCTTTATTTTCTGGGGACAAGATCTAATGGGACAACCCGGGACTATGGTAGCGTCTATTTCAGAAGCCATGATGCCAATGATTTCTATTGTCATTGTATGGATGATTAGTAGACATAAACCACATGGTTTCACGCTCACTTGTGTGTTTACTGCATTTGTCGGTGTCATGCTTGTGATCACAAAAGGTGATTTACGTACGTTCTTGACAGCAACAGATGACATTGTCCCTTCATTACTAATCTTCATTGCAGTAATCGGCTGGGTGATTTATACGATGGGTGGAAATCGATTTAGTGAATGGTCAGCATTACGTTATTCTACGTTGAGCTGTTTACTTGGCACATTAACTGCTTGTATAGTGGTGTTTTTCGTAACATGGACAGGTTATATTTCTGTCCCCACTATTGAAACATTGCAAGTGGTAACACCACATATGTTGTTTATGATTATTTTTCCAGGTGTGATTGCATTAGTAGGTTGGAATGTTGGCGTACGAATTTTGTCTCCATTGAACGGTTTATTGTTTATTAATTTTGTGCCGGTGACCACATTAGTGATTTCATATATACAAGGATATCAATTAACGATTTTCGATTACATTGGTACGGTATTTATTATTGCAGCGCTGTTAGGAAATAATATATTTCTCCGTATACAACAGAAGCGCAAAGATGAAGCGCGTCAATATAAAAAACATACTATACAGCCTAGTGTTTAATTCGAAGTTAGAGATCCACTATAATTAAATGAACAAAAAAACAAAGACATATTCCAAATTCTTGGATTGTGTCTTTGTTTTTAAATGGCTGATTTTCCATTTACACTATAGATGAAAGATTAGAATGTGAAGCGGTGGACGATACGACTTAACGCTGTTGCTTCGTCTGTTAGTTTGCTGGCATCACTTGCCAACTGCTGGATTCCCTCTACTTGTTCATCCATACCAGCTACTGTTTGGATGACACTATCTGTAAATTGTTCAGATATCATAGTAATTTGCTCGATGATTTTTTCGATTTGCTCACCGTCTTTAATTAATTCTTCCGCGTGAAGGCTATTGCTTGTGACAGCTGATTTTGTATCAATCACAGCGTCATTCATATAGAGAATGGATTGTCCGGCTATTTTGACGATTTCCACGCCTTCTTCAATAGTATCCGCATTCGATTCTACATGTTGTACGGCAATTTTCACTTCGTTATTTGTTTGTTCTAGTGTTCGCACAACATCATTTGCGAATGCATTCGTTTCTTCTGCCAGTTTACGAACTTCGTTTGCTACGACTGAGAATCCGTTCCCCGCTTCTCCTGCCCGCGCCGCTTCAATAGAGGCATTGAGTGCTAACAAGTTCGTTTGTTCAGCGATTTTTGTAATGAGAGAAACTTTTTGTATGACTTGGTTGATATCCTCTGCGACCTGCATAATTTTTTGTGAAGACATGTGAACCGCTTCATTGATCTGCCGCATCTTTTCTTCTGTTTCTTCAATTGCCTGACTACCTTGTGTTGCAGCAGTCAACGCATGTTCAGATTTGGAAAGTGTTTGTTGTATGCGTAATTCCATTTCTCGAATTCCCGCCATCATCGTCTGGACCATAGCGTTGGCAGATTGTAATGAAGATAATTGTTGCTCTGTTCCACTTTGGAAGTTTTGCATAGTTTCGCCATATGAAGTGAAGACATGTGATAATCGACCCGCTTCGGAAGCCTGCACTTCACTAATTCGATCCACGATTTCAGAGGAGCGATCGAGTTCTGTGACGATATTCTTTGTACCGATAACGATTTTATTAATTTCGAAACCAATTTGATTAAACTCAGATCTGGATCTTTCGGTTACTTCGGCTGTTAGATCACCAGATGAAATTTTCCTCGTGACTTTACGCCAAGACCGTACACCTTTCATGACTATGTTATAGAGACCAGTTGTGAAAATGCCTGAAAGAAGTAAAGACATACTAACGAATGCTACGCTCTGTTGGATAGGTAAATCAAATATATATGCAAGTACTCCCATCGCCAAAGCTGGCAATACAACAGATAAAGTCGCTCCATAAAGAATGTATTTCTGATGATTTATTCGACCTAATCGCAACGTGAATTGCTTGCTTCCAACTTGAATGATTGGCATGGATGCATCAATAAGTCGCTCACCGGATTTTCTTTCATACACTTGCAGTAACGGCTTGGTTGTATTAGCAGCACACAAGCCAATGGCATCGGAAAATACTGTGCCTTCCCATAACCGATTAGTATGGATATAGCTCCGACCCATTTCATCCACAATGACAAAGTATTCATCCTCTTCAAGCTGTTCGTCTAATATTTGATGAAGAACTTGATAATTCAAAGTAAATGATTGTTCATTTTCTATTAATGGCTGAATGCGCTTTGTAACCCGTTCTACTTTTCTAAGAGCATTCCGTGCAGAAGATGTTCTCAAAAGCTTTTCCAATAATTTCACCTCTTTAGGTTCTTTTATACTATATAATTAATATACCATAAAATGTGAGAAAGGTCACAACGTTTTCCGCTGAACATTCATCAATCAGAACACTCAGGAATTCAAACTATCGGACATTTAGCTAACGGTAAAACTTACTTACTGATACTGCCAATTGCTACCGCTTTACCGTTTCCTACTGCCAACGCTATATATCGAACTTCTTTATCATTTAATTCTGCGATAATTTCCATGGAAGGCTTGCCGATACGCACTTTCGCAAAGTATTTCACAGCTTTACCTTGCAACATATTATTACTTTTTTTAATCGTTCGTAGACCCACTTCCTGTAGTGTTTGTTGAACATTCAATAATACTATTTCCTCATCAGATAACTTCGCTCATTTAACGCATGATCTATTACTTTGCATCCCGTATTTGATCCATCTACAGGCACGATATTCTTCATAATTGTTCCTCCTGTATTGTTCATAAAGTGCTTGAAAATTCTATGTGGACATCCTACTTTACTCATTCAATTTTTACAGTAGAATCCCTCTTTATCCTGATTATTAAAGTCGAGTCAATTGATTTATCTTTAATTAGCTTTTACACTTTCAACACATTAAATAAAAATAAACAGGGAGGAATCTGTATGAAAAAATCGTGGCTTTTACCTGCACTCGCTGTATTTTTGGTTGCATGTAGTACTGATGAGGAAACAAAACCTGTAGCAAATGAGGACAACCCGGTTGATTTAATAGAGCCTGAGGAGGAACTAGCAGAACCTGAAGTTAATGAATCTGCTGGCACTGAAACACCCTCAGAAGATGTGCCTAGTGAAGAATCGAATGCTTCGTACAAACCTTCTAATTCCAACTTGTTAGGACATGAAGAAGCCGAGGTATTGGCAGAGCATATTCCGATGGACGAGTTAACAGCTCAAGTGAAAGTGGATAATCAAAATAAACGCATCATTCTTTTTGAAAATGAAAGCGGACAAAAAGTATACAAGAGTATTTTCATCAAAGACAATCTCCATTTAAAAGTTATTGATTTAAATAGTGATAATGTATTGTATGAAGGAAATTTGTAAAACAGATGAAAAAGCGCACAGACATCATTGTCTGTGCGCTTTTTTCATTTTACATATCTTCTAGCTGAAACATATTCTGATTTATACGGTTCCGCAGTCATCGGGATGATCTCTACAGTACGTTTAGGATTAGGTGCGTGAATCATTTGACCGTTCCCTGCGTACATCGCTACATGATGTATAGTTCCTTTACCTTTATTATAGGCAAAGAACAGTAAGTCACCCGGTTGTAAATCTTTCTTCTGTATCAATGTTCCATTTAGTGCTTGCACGGATGCATCACGTGGTATATCAATACCATGCTGACGATAGACAGAGTAAGTGAATCCAGAGCAATCCAAGCCAAATCCTGAAGTTCCTGCCCATAGATACGTTAATCCATTAAATAGCTTGGCTGTTTCCATGATTTGCTGTGTGGTAGGCTTTGGCATGACTCCATCCGCCCCTACTATCTTCACTGCACTTCTATCAACGTACTTCACCCCGTCAGCAGGTGTCTGGACAGCAAGTTTATTATCCATGATATCAATAATAGGCAATATCGTGTTGAAGCTGATGGAACGAAAAGGTTGCTTGCCATTTTCATCAATTGTAAGTGCGGCTGATTTCGTCGTTACCATGGCTGTGTCGCATGTTGCATAGTTAGGGTATACTGTCGTTAAATGATTTTTCAGCATCCATCCCGGGTAACCTGCTGCGTTTTTAGGAGAGCTTTGATCTATTACTGCCACTTGAACCCAGTCACCTTTTGTCTGCAGGACTTTTACTGTTTGACCATATAGTGCTTGAGTTTCTAATTTACCTACTAACCATTGTTTTTCACGCAAACTCATCGCAGCAACCCACTTCGTAATATCAGGCAATTTGTTTGTGGCATAAGCATCCACTGTTCGCGATTTTCCTGGCTCTTTCCAAAGTGTTGTAACAGGAACATTAACAGTTTGCACTGGTGTGTTATTCGGCTTATAACAAGCAGATTGCTCTCTAAAGTCAGGCTCAAGAATTCGTGCAAGAAATACTGCAAAGTGTCCACGTGTTAATGTTTGATTGGGCTTAAATGTGTTATCTAAATAGCCTGTTGTAATGGCATTTACAGATAACTTTTGTATGTCAGATAAACCCCAGTACGTTGCAGGCACGTCACGGAATCGATACGTGGATTTGCCTGTCAGATCGAATGCGCGAACGAATACCGCTGCCATTTGCCCACGTTTCAAATTGCCATACGGTTGAAATTCATTTTTCTCGTTACCCATAAAAATACCTTCATCGACCATGGTGGCGATGAGTGCGTAATGCGGATGGGACAGCTTTACGTCTGACAGATTTGCATCAGGTCTATTATCTACCGAGATTTTCAGTGCGCGTTGGATCATTCCTGAAGCTTCGAGGCGTGTGATCGGTTCGTTTACACGGTATTTGGCAGTTGGTTTTTCTATGATGATATCTTTTTCAACTAGATATCGTATTTCATCAGCGGCTGAGTGCTGAGGAAGTACGTCTTGGAAGACGGCGGCAAGTGAGTTAGTCGGTATTGCAAATAGGACTAGCATCGTCGTTAGCACTAATGCACATATCTGTTTCAAGTTTAGGACACTTCCATTCTCTTAGGTTGTTTTGCCTTAACTATACCTGAGCAATAATTCTTTGTATAGAAAGAATTCAAAAAAAGGCGATAGCTTTCTTTTAAAAAACTGTAAGAATAAGTGTAATGGAGAAGTGTAGCCGGTAAGGGGCTGTGAGTTACCATTCCAAGATGACGCTTTCCCAAGAGTGTGGCTTGATCCTTCTCGTCCGCTCTGTTCTACACTCCCTACGAAGCGTGTGGTTATTACGGTTTGTCGTTCATTGAATGTTGGATGGTAATTAATTTAGTACTTGAGTTTACACCCGACCTAAACTCGAACTTAAACCTATGTAAAAAAGAGATCTCCCTTGAAGTTTTTAGACTTCAGGGAGATCTTTTGTTAATTGAATAGCAGTTCGCAGACTACTTTAATTCATATTGTTATTACGTTAATATTTTCTTTAAAATCGCTACCGCTTGGTCGATTTCTTCTTTTGAAACTGTCAGTGGTGGTAACAGACGGATAACATTCGTTCCAGCAGGTACTAGGAGCAAGCCTTGTTTTTCGGCCTCTTGGATGTATGAACCAACCTCATTATTTGAATGAATTCCAACTAGTAATCCATTACCGCGAATTGAATATTTATCTTTAGGTAATTCTGATTGGAGTTGTTGCTTCAGATACGTAGACTTTTCTTGTACATCCTTTAAGAAAGCAGGATCAAACACATGATCAACTACTGTTTGGGCAACTGAGACCGCTAATGGATTTCCGCCAAATGTTGTACCGTGTGTGCCGGGTCCGAATGTATTGAATAACTCTTCGCTAGCTAGCAATGCTCCAATCGGGAACCCGCCACCAAGACCTTTAGCAAGTGATACGATATTTGGTTTTAGTGCAGTCTGCTCGTAGGCATAGCGAGTTCCTGTACGTCCAATGCCTGTCTGTACTTCGTCGATAATGAGAAGAATATTGTGTTCATTACATGCAGCCATAACTGCTTCAGCGAAAGCGGGTTCAATGGAGTTGACTCCACCTTCCGCCTGGATGACTTCTAACATGATGGCAGCGACATGATCGTTCGTCGCTTGTTTCAAAGCCTCAACATCATTAAATGGCAAGGCTTCAAAACTTTCTAGCATCGGACCGAACCCTTTTTGGATTTTATCCTGACCGGTAGCGGCCATTGCGCCAAAGGTCCGCCCGTGAAATGACTGTTTGAACGATAAGATATGATGTTTTCCTGTATGTTTACGTGCTAGTTTAATTGCAGCTTCATTCGCTTCGGCTCCACTGTTACAAAATAACGCATACGACAAATCCGTATTTCTTGTCAATGATTCAGCAAGTTTTTCTTGTTCTGGACTTTCGAATAAATTTGAAATATGCCATAGCTTTTCGCTTTGTTCTTGCAATGCTTTAACGATCGCGGGATGAGCATGTCCTAAACTGACGACTGCGATACCGCTAGTAAAGTCTAAGTAGTCCTTCCCTTTATCGTCTGTCACTACGGTACCTTGGCCTTTAACGAGATGCACCGCACGTCTTGCATAGTTATTGAATAAATACGTCACACAATTGCCTCCTCATTGGTAATGACCGTTCCTTTTAGTTTTTGACAGACAATCTGTACAGAGGGAATCCCCGCTTCTAGACAATCGATGGCCGCCATTACTTTCGGAATCATTCCTCCGTAGATATCATCTGTTTTAATCCAGCTATAAATAGCTTGGGGTCCCGCTTCCGCTTGGGGCTGATCTTGAATCCTGATTCCAGATGTATCTGTCACTAATAATAAACTTTCTGCCTTCACAGCTAATGCAATTCGACTCGCGACTGTATCCGCATTAACGTTCAATGGTTCTCCAGATGCGGTTGCACCAATACAAGAAATAACAGGAATAATTCCGGCATCTAGTAGCGCATCCAGGACTTCTGTTTTAACTGTTTTTATTTCTCCCACATAACCATACGTTTCAAAGTCAAGTACATCACATGTAAATAAGTTCGCATCGAATCCACTTAATCCAATCGCCTTGATTCCTTCATGATTAAAGCGATGTACGAGCGTTGGATTTACTTGACCAATCATGATCGACTGGATGATACCAATTGCTTCAGCAGACGTAACACGGAATCCTTTAACTACAGTCGAAGTGACGTCTTGATTTTCAAGCTCTTGATTAATATTCGGGCCTCCGCCATGAACAATAATTACTTGAACACCATCTTGCTGTAACTTTTTCACACCTTGAAAAAAATTATCACCTAACTCGTCTAGCATACTGCCACCTAGTTTAATAACCTGTCGTTTACGTGCGGTATGTTGCGTTGATTTGGACGTAGTCATAAGTAAGATCGCACCCCCATGCCATTCCTTGACCAGCTCCCTGGTTTAATTCTATTGCGAATTTCACTTCATGTTGTTTTAGGTAGATCAACAGTTTTTCTTCTGAAAACGGAATGGGTTCCCCGCCTTCTACTACTACTGTGTCGCCGATATAGATTTTGATATCTTCAGGATCTATTGTGGCGCCGCTATATCCGACTGCCGCAATAATTCTCCCCCAATTGGCGTCACAGCCAAATACTGCCGTCTTGACAAGTGGTGAGCCGACAACAGATTTCGCAATTTGACGCGCTTGTTCATCCGAAACTGCACCTGTAACTTTCGCTTCGATTAATTTAGTAGCACCTTCTCCGTCTTTAGCGATCATTTTTGCCAAATCACGTGACACAGCATGCAATGCATCGACGAAAGATTGCCATTCGGGATGATCTGGAGTTAATGAATGGTTACCCGCAAGTCCGTTTGCCATAACGAGTACCATATCATTCGTTGATGTATCTCCATCTACCGTAATGGAGTTGAATGTTACATCCGTAATTTCTTTTAGTGCGGTTTGTAAATGTTCAGACTCGATATTGGCATCGGTTGTAATGAAGCCCAGCATCGTCGCCATATTCGGTTCAATCATTCCGGAACCTTTTGCAACACCCGCTACTACTATTTCACGATCATCAATCACCGTTGCATATGCAGTATTTTTCGTTACGGTATCTGTTGTTAAAATTGCTTGGGAAAACTGAATGGATCCTTCCAATGTATCTATCGGTTGTAACTTTTCAATACCCGATAGTAAAGGTCCCATATTCATTTGTTCGCCGATCACACCTGTTGAGGCAATTCCAACAAGATTGGAATCGATTCCTAAGTGCTCTGCAGTTTTTTGCTGCATAGTCATTGCATCTTGCATGCCTTGCTTTCCTGTACATGCATTTGCGTTACCAGAGTTAATGACGATCGCCTGCATTTTTTGCGTTTCATAAACTACTTTTTTTGTGACTTGAAGTGGAGCTGCTTGGATTACATTCGTTGTGAAGACACCCGCAACACTCGCTGGCACTTCGCTAACTAATAGAGCCAAATCATTTTTCTTATGTTTTAGCCCACAGTGAATGCCGACTGCCTTGAACCCTTTTGGTGAGATAATATTTTTACGCGAGATGCGCTTCATACTTTCGATAGTTTCCATAGTAGTGCTCCCCTCAATTCTTGTGTTCCAATTAATAGTTTAAATCCATAATGGAATGATATCGATTCCCGTTTTTTCATTTAGACCATATTGGATATTCATATTTTGTATAGCTTGTCCTGCGGCCCCTTTCACCACATTATCAATGACTGCTATAATCGTTGCTTGATTTGTTCGTGGATCTACTTTGACATGTATATCGCAATAATTAGAGCCATATACCTGTTTTGTACTGATTCTTTGCACATCTGTCAAAATCCGAACAAACGGACTGTCTTTATATGTTTCTTGCAAGCAATTTATCAGCTGTTCTTGCGTTACTTGTCCATTTACTTTCGCATAGCTCGTCGTCATGATACCTCTTGTCATGGGAACCAGATGCGTAGTGAACGTAATGGGTTCAGGCTGATCAGCAAATGCATTCATTGCTTGTTCAATTTCTGGTATATGCTGATGCTGATGAATCTTATATATAGAGAAATTTTCATTCGTTTCACTGAAATGAGTCGCCTGGCTCGGCTTATTGCCTGCACCAGATACACCACTTTTTGCATCGATAATTAATCGGCTACCGTCAATCAGTTTATTTTTCAATAACGGAAGTAAAGATAGTAGAACTGCTGTCGGGTAACACCCTGGATTCGCAATGATTTCCGCATCAGCAATATGCTGCTTATTCCATTCAGGGAGTCCATATACACTTTTCTCCAAGTGTTCAAGTGGCGGTGCATCTTTTTGATACCACTGTTCAAAAGTTGCTTGATCTTTCAGTCTAAAATCTCCCGAGAGGTCAATTAATTTAGCACCTGCGCCTACTAATGAAGGTAGTAATTTAGTGGTAACGCCAGCCGGTGTACTGAAAAACACTGTATCCAACTTGCTAATATGTTCAGGTTCTATAGCCTTCATCGGCTGATCGTGAATATTCACGAGATGTGGATACTTTTGGGAAAAGACCGCCCCCACTTCTGAGGAAGTGTATAAATCAATCTGTTCAATTTCCGGATGGTTTTGTAGTAACCGTATCAATTCTAGGCCACCATATCCAGACGCTCCTACGATTCCAACCTTCAACGCCATCACCTCTTTATTCATTAAACACAAGTATACGTATGTATAATTATAAAGTCAACTGTATTTTTATTTATTAACAGTCAATTTATAAATTCTCTTTCTGTTCTTATTAAAAAGGGCTTATAGAAATGCTATAACTTCCCCTTCACTATATGTTATTATTATGGAGGGTATAATATGATCAAATGAAGAATAAACTTTCAGGAGGCTATTATGGTAGATTTATTAAAACTATCCGGTAAAAACATTGTGATTATGGGTGTTGCAAATGAACGTAGTATTGGTTGGGGAGTAGCAAAAGCATTATTCTCAGTCGGTGCGAATGTCATTTTCACATACCGTAAAGATCGCTCTCGTGATAAATTAGAAAAAGCATTAGCTAAAAGTGAATTTACAGCCACACAAATTGTACAATGTGATGTAAATAGTGATGAAAGTATCGAGCAGGCTTTCAAAGCGATTGGCGAGCATGTTGGTGTTATTCATGGAGTAGTCCACTCCATCGCATTTGCACATCAACAAGATTTGCATAATCCTTTCGTGGAAACGACTCGTGAAGGATATGCATTCGCACAAGATTCCAGTGCATATTCATTGGTGGCAGCAGCACGTGAAGCCCGTCATTACATGACAGAAGGTGGAGCGATTATTACGATGAGTTATTTAGGAGCAGAACGAGTTCTTGAAGGCTATAATGTAATGGGTGTTGCAAAAGCAGCTCTTGAAGCTTCTGTACGCTACTTGGCATCAGAGCTAGGTGAAAAAAATATTCGCGTCAACGCGATTTCTGCCGGTGCGGTTCGAACATTGTCCGCAAAGGGTGTTCCTTCCTTTAATACAATCCTCAGTCAAATTGAGGAACGTGCGCCATTAAAACGTAACGTCATGCCTGAAGAAGTCTCGGATATGACGGTGGCGATGCTAAGTAATTTATCGAGTGGTGTGACAGGTGAAGTCATCTATGTAGATGCCGGCTACCACATTATGGGATAATCTTATGAAGGATTCTCTTAGGAGAATCCTTTTTCATGGGCACTTTCCATTAACATGCAATTAATTATCGAAATACATACACTTTTCAAAGTACCTCAGGAGGAATTCCAAATGAATAGATTTACAAAACTCGATACGTTCAAACTAGGGCTGACGATGTTTGCCCTCTTTTTCGGTGCAGGAAATATGATTTTTCCACCACTACTTGGTCAACTAGCAGGAACGCAAACATGGATTACGCTGGCTGGTTTTTTAATAACGGGAGTGGGTCTTCCCTATCTTGGCATAATTGCAGTAACTATGAGCGGTAATCAATTAAGCGATTTAGCCGGAAGAGCATCACCTTTATTCGCTATGATATTTCCATTCGTTATATATTTAGCACTTGGACCGTTTTTCGGTGTTCCGCGTACAGCGACTGTTTCATTTGAAATTGCCGTTTCTCCATTTGTGCCGGATTCGTATGCTAGGTTAGCATTGGCGCTGTTTTCCATTCTATTTTTTGCAGTGACGATTTGGCTGTCATTTAAGCCAAATAAAATAGTCGATCGTTTCGGTAGTATTTTAACTCCCATATTGCTAGCTATCGTAACGCTTATTGTGGTGACGGGTATTATCAACCCAGTGGGTGAAGCGGGCGCACCGCAAGGATCTTATGCAGAAGATTACTTTTATAAAGGATTTATTGAAGGTTACGGAACAATGGACGCAATGGCAGCGCTCGTCTTCGCTATTATCGTAATAAATGCCGTGAAAGCGAAAGGTATTACAGATAGAAAAGCCATTACTTCCATTACAATGAAAGCGGGATCCATTGCAGTACTCGGGCTGAGTTTTGTCTATGCTGGATTAGCCTATTTAGGGATGACGAGCCGCTCCGTAGCAGAAGGCGCAGCAAACGGTGGAGATATTTTAGCTAAACTTGCATATGCTTTGATGGGGAATAACGGATTATACTTACTTGGACTTGCAGTAACACTAGCTTGCTTAACAACTTCTGTTGGATTGACTACCGCTAGCGCTACATACCTTTCCAAAGTCGTACCTAAGATCTCTTATAAAGCATTTGTATTTATTATTTGTTCTTTTTCCATGATAGTTGCGAATGTTGGCCTCACGCAGTTGCTTGCCGTGACTATTCCCGTACTAGTCGGAGTGTATCCGCTAGCCATTGTCTTAATAACTTTCAGATTGTTACACCCGTTATTTAAAGGCTATCATGAAGTATATAATTACGGTTTACTAGCAGCAGGTCTTATTGGATTCTTTGACGTACTACGTGCATTCAATATCGATCTGGTACCGGTTACATATATATTGGAATTCTTACCATTATATGAACAAGGGGTCGGCTGGATTTTACCTGCTATAGTGTTTGGCGCAATAGGTTATATTGTGGCATCTGTTCAAGGTAAGCCTCGTGTCGAATAGTAAAAAGCCTGCGGACATTCCGCAGGCTTTTTACGTGTTTGTTATGGATCAGTTTTACTGAGAACGTACAAACTAATCTCATTTCCAGAATTACTGTTCTTTCATCAATCCTTTATTGCCTTTTAAAATAATAGATTCATAATCGATGTATTCATAGATGTCGTCTTCGATATGGTCGCTAAATTTTTGGAGTTCACCCACAGTCAAATCTTCAATCGCTTTGTTTCCCTGCTCACAATAAATGATGATTTTTCCAACGATTTCATGGGCATCACGGAACGGAGTGCCTTTTGCGACTAAATAATCCGCTACTTCTGTTGCATTCAGAAATCCACTTTTAATCGCCGCTTTCATGTGATCTTCATGTACCTGTAGAGTGTCGATCATTTTAGACATGATTTCCAAGCAATCAAGTACTGTATCAAGCGCGTCAAAGAATTGTTCTTTGTCTTCCTGCATGTCTTTATTATATGTTAATGGCAATCCTTTCAACGTCGTGAGTAAAGCGAATAGAGAGCCATATACACGTCCTGTTTTTCCACGGATTAGTTCTGCTGCATCCGGATTTTTCTTCTGTGGCATGATGCTGCTTCCTGTTGAATAGGCATCTGAGATGGTGATAAAACGGAACTCTTGACTGCTCCAAAGAATCAGTTCCTCACTTAAACGGCTCATATGCATCATAATGAGGGAGAAGTCGGACATCAATTCTACTAAGTAGTCACGATCACTAACTCCGTCAAGGAAGTTATCTACTGGCTTATCAAACCCTAGTAATGCAGTCGTCACTTGACGATCGATATTATGTGTCGTGCCAGCTAGTGCACCACAGCCAAGTGGATTTTCATTCAAAATCTCCGCTGCGTTTTGCACACGTTTTTTATCGCGTTTGAACATTTGTGCATACGCGCCCAAATGATGGCCGAATGTGACGACTTGCGCGCGCTGCAAATGCGTATAGCCTGGCATAATCACGTTATTGGCTTTTCCTTTTGCTTCAAGTGAATCAATTAAAACTTGCAGTGCATCTATAACGACAGAGGTTTGGTTTCTCGCATACTGTCTCATATCGACAGCTACTTGATCGTTTCGACTGCGGGCTGTATGCAATTTCTTGCCTGTCTCCCCTACTCGCTCAGTTAGGTTCATTTCAATGAATGAATGAATATCTTCATAATTACCTGCAATTTGTAATTCTCCCGATTCGATATCTGCCAAAATCGACTGTAAGCCATTCACGAGTAATTCGCCTTCTTCAGGTGACAATAAATCAGAATGAACTTGCATCGTTACGTGTGCAATACTACCTGCGATATCCTCTCTGTAAAGACGATAGTCAACAGGCAAAGAGCTGTTGAACTTTTCCATAATCTCATCTGCTTTACTACTAAAACGACCGCCCCAAAGTTTCATTCATCATCAATCCTCTTATATTGTATTTTTATTCATAACGGTGTATACCAACTATCTCTATTGCCATCTTGCAACGTATCTATTCTATTATTCTGACACAGTTGACGATTTTTTTCTACTTTGAGTAATATTGCGTCTGCTTGCATAAACCGTATAAATATGGGATAATAATTGAACTACAAATGAATGAGTGATGACATTGACAAACTTTGTCCCAATCCAACAAGTACAATTATGTATGACCTCGCCTAAACTACGCGAGGTTTTTTTGTTGCTTAAAGGAAACACTCTTAGAGGAGGGAAACTTTTATGACAATTCATGTACGTGAACATTCTACTTCTGCCATCTTTGCTATCTGGATCAGTTTATTTAGTAATATTATTTTGACTGTATTAAAATTGATCGTCGGATTTGTTTTCAAAAGTCCCGTTTTACTTGCAGACGGTTTCCATAACGCAGGGGACGTAGTTGCCTCTGCCGCTGCATTGACTTCCATGCAAATTTCGAAACGACCTGCAGATGAAGATCATCCGTATGGACACGGCAAAGCGGAAGTAATTGGTTCAAGTATAGTCGCTATTATTTTAGGGTTAGCCGCGATCTATATTGCTTTTGAAGCTATAATGGCTTTATTTGAAGATCCTACTACAGCGAGTAAGATTGCCTTACTTACTGCGATCGTATCACTCATTTGGAAATATATACTCTATGTCTACACCATTCGTATCGGTACAGCGGAGAACAGTAAAGGTCTGATCGCAACGGCGTATGATCACTTAGCCGATGTCTATGCCTCGCTTGCTGCCGTGATAGGAATTGGGCTTGCTTTAATTGGAGATGCTTACGCATGGCCGCTACTCACATATGGAGATCCCATCGCCGGTATTATCGTCTCCATTCTTGTCTTTAAAATCGCTATAGAAATCGGTAAGGAAAGTATTGATATATTAATGGAAAAAAGCGTATGCGACGAGCGATTAATCGCATTTGAAGAATTGATTCATTCCATTCCAGAAGTGAAGCGAATTGACCGCTTACGTGCAAGAGAACATGGTCACTACGTATTGGTAGATATCCGTATCGGTATCAGTGGTAATTTAACGATACAAGAAGGCCATATTATTTCGAGTAGATTACGTAATTTGATCATGGCAAAAAATGAAGACGTCGATGAAGTGTTAATTCATTTAAATCCGTGGTATCCCGAAAAACAATCCGGTATACTTACTAACGAGGAGTGAATAAAATGAGTACATTTACAATTAAAACAATAGAAGTATGCGAAAAAGAAACAGAGGAAACCGTACGCTTTGCGGATGAGGGCTTTTCACAGGAACCCATCTCGTATTTGAAATCTAATATAGCTGAGTTTCTCTTTGTCGAGTCACCGGAATTCGATGAAATCAAAGTCGATTCGCTGGCACTTGAAGTGGATGATATTTTCGAAACGTATATGGCGTTATTCGGTTTACAAGGCAAGAAAAAAGAAGGCGAAATAATTCGCACATTTATTGAAGAAAAACTTCAGCACAACTTACATGGCTTTAGTATTTCATTTTCAGACAATGAAGGTTTCTGGGAATTGAATATTCCGTTTGATTCGCTTAAAGGTTTTGATGAGACGATGTCTATAAAAGATGCATTACAACTTCTATACGAAGTACTTGGTGATTTGCATAAAATGAGAGCAAGTAACTGATGGCATCGCAGTTTATCTACACGTATATTCGACACCGTGATGAAAAGGAATTATGTCGGATGGAAATGCGGGCTTTTTTTGGCCATGACGTAGAAGATAACGTGGTCGTCAGTGATATAGCAGTTGATCCTTCACGAAGTCCGTTCATACAAACACGACTCGAAGTGTTACTGGATGCAGACAGTTTAGAATTGCTGGCTGACAAAGCTTCTCGGCTGGAAATTGATCAATTATTTAAGACAGTCTGCTTAAATGATATGGTGCTTGGAAGAACAGCTAAAATTGATCATGATACTCGTCGTAAAATAGAGCGGTCCATAGGATTACAGGTAAAAGGTGAGCCAGAACTGGATCATCCTGAAGTGTTCATCGGTATCATGCACTTGGACGATCGCTGGTATGCAGGGAATTTACTTTACAGTTCTTCTGATTGGCATGTTCACCAACAGAAGCCGCATATGTATTCTACCGCGCTTGGTACCCGATTAGCCAGAGCTGCCGTCAATATAGCGGTGCCCCATCCTGAAGGGAAACGCGTCATCGATCCTTGCTGTGGAATTGGCACTGTACTGGTTGAAGCACTATCTATGGGGATACCTATTGAAGGACGTGATATTAATCCGCTTGTCGTCTATGGTTCACGGAAAAATATCGACTACTTTGATTTGGAAGGCAATGTCACTATAGGTCCAATTGCTGAAGTCGATGAAGAATACGATATTGCAATCATTGATATGCCGTATAATTTATTTACCCACATTACAGCAGAAGGCCAACTCGAGATTTTGAAAGAAGCTCGTCGCTTTGCAAAAAATTGTTTAATCATTACAATTGAGAATATGGACGAAATGCTCGAAATTGCTGGATTTGAGATAGCAGATCGTTGTCTTGCACGTAAAGGTACTTTTTCGCGTGAAGTAGTTCTATGTAAATAATGAAAGACGCATGAGGATTTTTTCTCACGCGTCTTTTTATTGTTCATTTTGACGTAGTAACGATGCTATTCGCAAGTAAATACTTCCATACGTTTATAAAACGAATGAATCATAAAAAACAGTATATATCTCATTACAAAAAGTGTGAATTGTATAAATTAGGGGAAACAAAAGTAAAAGAGCATATTGTCTTGTATAGTAATCATTTTTTCTAATGAGCTCTTATTCTTAAGTTAGGAGTGAAGTCTATGTTTATTAGCATCATGAAGCTTTTAAGTATTCTCTATCTATGGACTTGGTTCGTATGGCCATTCATTTTTGTTATCTCTATAATTTACGCGATCAAGGAGTTGGTGAAAGAAGAGCCAGCATTTATGAAGCCTGCGATTATCGCATCAGTGTCTTTGTTAATCATTCTGGCAGGAATCGCCTCCCCTTCGTTGTATTTATGAGAGTTTACAATCAAATGATCGAAGTCATAACGCGCTGACCTCGATCATTTCTTTTTGTTCTAGATAATGTGTAGGTGGGATTATACGTAGATAGACAACGTAATGAGGATAAGACTTATGGACACGCTGTAAGCTCTCTCCTATGCGTCCCCCTTATTAACTGTTGTTACCCAATGTTAATACGAACATCAAAAACAGAAAAAAGAATGCCCCTTGAAGTATCGTAACTTCTGAGACATTCTTTTGATATTATTTAGTCAACGACACTGCATAATCCGCAAGCAAGCGTGCTCCGTAGCCAGTTGCAGACTTTGTGTAATATCCCTTTGACTTCTGCTTATCCATGACACCTGCCATGTCTACATGCAACCAGTTACTCTTCGGGGCGAACTTACGCAAGAAGAGACCAGCTGTAATCGAACCTGCGACAGTTAAAGAACTCATATTATTGCAATCAGCATAAGCGCTGTCAAGCGTTTCCTCATATGCATCTACTAGCGGAAGAGGCCAAACGAAGTCGCCGTTTTGGTCGCCAATTTTCTTCAGTTTATTAGACAACTCTTCATCACCAAAGACGCCACCGACTTCTGTACCTAAAGCAGCGACAACCGCGCCAGTTAATGTAGCGATATCGACTGTATAATCTGCATGTAATTCTCCTGCCCGAATTAATCCGTCAGCCAAAATCAAACGTCCTTCTGCATCTGTATTACCGACTTGTACACTAATGCCATTCTTATATTGAATAACTTCACCAGGCATTACTGCATCAGGTCCAGGTGTATTTTCGACCATTGGAATCAGCACAACTACATTCACTTTTGCATCTGAATGAGCTAGTAGTGATAATGCACCGCTGACAGCTGCTGAACCACCCATATCCATACGCATGTCACTATCATCGCGTCCGCCTTTTAAGCTAATCCCCCCTGAATCGTATGTTACGCCTTTTCCAACAAGAGCTACGAGTGGTTTTGATGCATCTGTCTGCAATGTCATCTCAACGAATGAGGGCTCATACTTACTGCCACGGCAAACTGTTAATACGCCGTTCATTTCGCGGTCTTCGATTTCTTTTTTGCCTAGTACATCTATTTTTACTTTTGTTCCTTTGAAATGGTCTTTTAATACTTCTGGATACGTCTCTGGGTTTAGCACATCAGAAAGTTCATTCATCAAGTCCCTGGAAAATGCCATCGCGGCAGCACGTACTTCTCCTGATTTGACTGCGCCTTTATCTGCACCTATTACATTTAATGTAGTGACAGGGTCCGCCTTTTTAGATTGGTAGCGGTCAAAGTTATAGGCGCCAAGGTGCCATCCTTCGACAAAAGCCGTGACTGCTTCATCTACAGATGACCATTTTTGTGCTAACTGATCCGCTTGAATCGAAGCATAATCTACCTTTTGTGTCGCTAGCTTGCGAGATATTTCACCTGCAACACTACGAATTTCATCCAATGTTTTCCATTCTTTGTTTTTTATAACGACTAACTGTTTTCCGTCATGTACAAACGTGGAAAATTCTTCAGCTTGATTGTCAACGAATTGCTTTACCAATAAATTTTTCGTTATTTGTCCATCTGTTGAGAATAAAATCTCTGCGTTAATTTTCATAGTAATAATAGCTCCCTTCACTATTTCGGTTTCCTAAATAGTTTATCACTTTTTACCTGATAGTGCTAAGAAGAGAGTGGCCAGCGGTCCTAAAAACAAAGATAGTAAAAACCAGTTCAATCCGCTTCTGTTTTTTCCCTGAGCCAATACTGCATTGATTAAAGCTAATGTACCCCACCCTACGAAATATCCTTCATTCATTTTTCATCACTCCATTATCTAGTTATATAGTATGTATACGATTTGCCTAACAGGTTAGTTTCATTAATAGCTTTTAACGCAAAAAAGGAACATCCATGATGTCCCTAGTGTTTCACATGACTGGATTAGCTACCTATTGATGTCGGTGCGTTGTCATCGGTCGCATTTTGGTAGTTTTGATTACCGACTTTAGCTCTTACTTCTTCTTCTGTTAGAGGTGGTGGAATTTCGTGATCTGCCAATGCTCTGTTTTCAAGTGGTACTTCTATGTTCTCCATGGCAGCATTCTTTGCATCCATTTCACGTCCATATTGTTCACGTTGTTCTACAGTAGTTCGTTGTTCTTTTGATAAATCAGCCATTTCATCACCTCAACTTCGCGTTTTTACTTATCTTTCCCGATATTTGCTATACTAAACCTACTAGAAGGAGTAGGAGGAGAGGGACAACGTGACAACGATTTTAGTGGACGCAGATGGCTGTCCGGTAATTAACGAAACAATCGGGATTGCAAAACAGTACGGTCTTTCCTGCGTATTAATATGTGATACTGCACATGAAATGCATCGAGAAGGCGCTGAGACGATTACTGTTTCCAAAGGTGCCGACGCAGTCGACTTTGTATTGGTGAACCGTATAAAGAAAGGGGATATTGTCGTCACTCAAGACTATGGTTTGGCTGCTATGGCACTGGCGAAACAAGGTTTGCCACTTGATCAGAATGGTAGATGGTATACGAATGACAATATCGATCAATTACTCGCAGCACGTCATAAAGCACAGAAAATCCGCCGAGCAGGAGGTCGTTTGCGCGGTCCGAAAAAACGAACTGCTGAACAGACTGAAGGATTCGTTTCTAGTTTGCGTGAATTTTGTAAAACGATTCAACCTTAAATGAAGCCAAATGATAAACAGAGACTACAAGTCATACTTGTGTCTCTGTTTATATTACTTTCACGGCTTAACTTGAATAACGAATACATCCGAGTCCTCCACCGCGTGCAAACTATGTCTTTCCAGCGGCACCATATGCAAGACATTGTCAGGCGTTACATCAATCGGCTCGCCTTCCACTATGAACCGCACTTTTCCTTTACGCACGATGATGAATACTTCTTTATTCGCATCATGCTCGGCCACTTCTTCACCTGCACGCAATTGAATATTCATGAAGATTGCATTGTCGACATTCGCTACTTTTTCCACATGTTTTTTCTTTTCAGTTAGCTGATTCTTGGTATCAATTACTTTCATTAGTTTTAGCCCCTTTCAAAAGTTCTTGCATAATCAGTTCGTATGACTTCAGTTTATCATGAAAGTGAGAAGCTGTAGAAACGAATATGATTTCTTAGGCTACATAACCTTCCGTTACTTGTTGTGACTACGATCGATGCCTGCACCAATTTCCCCAGAAAACCATACTTCTAACACTTTGAAGTTTTCTACCTCTTTATTAGGGGAATAGTGAGATAGCATGACACCGCCTGATCCGACTCGGATAGCCGAAGGAAGCGAGGTCAAATGTGCCATCAGTATTTTATGTGAAAAACCTACTACCGAGGGAGCATCATGATATTCAGACGCTCCAAAGCGGTGATAACTCTTTTTCTACTCTCATAGTCTAGGCGATTTTTTGCTGAAGAGCCACTTGAGCATTTTTGACTGATGTACTAGGGGATGGATCTACTATACTTAATTGTATCTTAAAGGCAAGTCCACTCCTTCTATTGCATATAGTCTACAAAAAGCTACGACATCATTTACTGCTCGCGCTTGCCATTAATTTTATCGGAGGTAACCCTATGCCAATTATTCAATCTGTCAGTACCGTTAGACCACCTGTTGATTTGCCACAGGAAGAGGCTATGACATTTGCCCGCTCTTTATTTTCGGATTCATTTAAAGATATTGACCGCTTATTGAAAGTGTTCCAAAACGGTGAAATTGATTCACGACAAGTATGTATGCCGTTAGATTGGTATGCGGAGCCACATGATTTTGAAACAAAAAACAACTTATATATTCAGCATGCTTTGGCACTTGGCAAACGGGCAGTGGAGGAATGTCTCTCCAACACAACTACGCTTGAGCGTCCGGTGAATGCTGCTGAAATAGACGCGATCTTCTTTGTTTCAAGTAGTGGAATCGCCACACCAAGTATCGATGCCCGTCTTATTAATCAATTACCATTTCGACATGATATTAAACGTATCCCCATTTGGGGCCTTGGTTGCGCAGGTGGTGCTTCGGGCATGAGTCGTGCTTTTGATTACTGTAAAGCCTATCCTGAATCGAATGTTCTCGTTCTCGCTATAGAGCTTTGCAGCTTAACGTTTCAACGAGATGATGTGTCTAAAAGTAACTTGGTCGGTGTATCGTTATTTTCAGATGGTGTTGCCTGCGCACTTGTTTCTGGAGAACGGTCTTCCATTAAAAGTACACGTCCGATGCCGCATATCCGTGCAACGTCTTCACGTTTTATGCCAGATTCAGAGGACGTGATGGGCTGGGACATTAAAAACGATGGCTTGCATGTCGTATTTTCAAAGAGTATTCCAACCGTCATCAAAAGTTGGTTAGGACCTTTCGTACATCAATTTGTGGAAGATCATAATCTATCAATGGAAGATGTACAACATTTCGTTGCCCATCCAGGCGGTAAAAAAGTATTAGACGCCTATCAAAAAGCATTGGATATGGATCAAGAGCAAACTGCAACGTCGAAAAAAGTGTTGCAAGATCATGGAAACATGTCGTCTCCTACTGTGCTCTATGTACTTAAGGATTTCATTGAGCAACGGCCTACTGAAGGGGAATACGGTTTAATGGCGGCACTTGGCCCAGGCTTCTGTGGAGAACTAATATTGCTGGAGTGGCAGTAAGATGGGTAGGCTCTTCCTGTTTGTTTTTATCATCGTCGTCATGCAACGGTTAGTAGAATTGTTCGTCGCTAATCGTAACGAGAAGTGGATCCGCAGTAAAGGCGCAATAGAAATCGGCGCATCCCATTATAAATGGATGGTATTGATGCATACGGCATTTTTCGTTTCCTTGTTAATCGAAGTTCTGGTATTCGATCGTCCTCTATCACCACTCTGGGGCTTGTTACTTGCAGTCTTCCTATTGATGCAAGTACTACGTGTCTGGTGTCTGTCGTCGTTAGGGAAGTTCTGGAACACTAAAATTCTTATACTACCTGGGGCGGACGTACAGAAAAAAGGACCTTATCGCTGGATTCGCCATCCGAACTATGTCATTGTAACAACTGAACTGATTGTATTACCTTTACTATTTAGTGCGTACTTTACAGCCGGGCTGTTTCTATTATTAAACATTTGGATGCTGTCCGTCCGGATCCCCGCTGAAGAACGCGCACTACGAGAACTTACAAATTATAATGAAGTGTTTTGATAAAAAAGAAGAGACTGGAACAGAACTATAAAATAGTCCGCTCCCCTGCGCTCCTGTATCTCAAAAGTTACTTTTATAAATACGTAGTCAAAAAGAAAAATGCATGAAGGAGAAGAATGACCCTTCATGCATTTTTCGATTTTTGTCCCAGCCTCTTCTTACTTTTTTACTGATTGATTAGCATTTATATACAGGAATACCGCCCTAGTTACTCGTAAATGGAAAGCGTCCACTAACGATCAACAGTACTATGTCACTTACTTCGTATTTCGATTATTAACAAGCTTGACCATCACTATTGCCGTCTAGATGTTCTTTATACGCAGGGTGTCCTTTCTTAACGCCCTCCGGATATACTTTACGTAGCTCTGTACAATTCTTGAAATCCTGTGTTTCACCATATACAGGTATCTTCACAGAATCAGCGGGATATTTCTCACTATCAAAACCTCGGTCTGTTGTATAGTCTTCCAACGTCCAGATGCCTATGCCCGATTTCTTGGCTTGTTGCTCAGCTTTTTCAAATGCATCCAAATGCCGTGTGTTAGGCGGATACACATAAGCGACTCTCGCTAATCCCTCTTTCAATAACTGCTCTTGCACACTTTTGCCGTCTATGTATATATACGCTAATAATCTGCCGTATTTATCATATTTTCCGCCTACATCAAATTCGATTTCAAGCTGACCTTTTTGCAGTAGCTCTTGGTTACGTACCTTAGCTTGCTGTCCGTAAGGCTGTTTACCAAGCCGGGGGTGATTCGTTTCTGGTGTATCAATTAATAAATACCGTACATTTTCTTCTTTACCTTCATACATAATCTTGATCGTATCGCCGTCAATTGTTTTGACCAATTCAACAGGAATAAGACCTTGACGACTCGGTTCTTTTTCCTCTTCCACAAGTAGTTCTGGGAAATATATTGCAACAATCGCAATTCCTAGGGCAATGAAGAGTGAAGTAATCATTTTCTTACGTTTGTTTTGTTTCACTTTTGGTGTCGTTTTCTTACTCATCAGAACCTCTTTTCTATAAGCTAAAACCTAAAAAGGCCAAGCCTATACCTACTATGAACGTTGCAAGTGTATAACTAACAGCATGAAATTTTCGACCTTCAGTCCAGAACGTCCAAATCTCTTTCATTAACGTAGAATACGTCGTTAAAGCACCCGCCACACCTGTTGCAAAAAACAGTGTCCAACTGAGGGAAATATTTGAACCTATGATCCAGCCGATGAAGAAGCTCCCAACCGAATTAACAAGCAACGTTCCATATGGCAAACGTTTTCTATTGAGCTTGGCAGACACTTCAAAACGCAATAGCGCCCCTATAAATCCGCCACAACCAACTGCTATGAAATGCCAGATCATGCCGATAGCCTCCTAGCTAATGAAAAACCAAACGCCGCCATAGCCAGTCCACCTATTAAACTACTACCCACGTATACAACAGCAAGTACAAAAAGTCCATTACTTAGCAATTCAACCGTTTCTATACTGACTGCTGAAAACGTCGTAAATGCACCAAGGAATCCCGTAGTAATAACTGTCACTGCTAAAGGGTTAAGCCTTCCTCCGAGACGAGCTCGTTCCACTATATAGCATAGTAGCAACGTACCGATCATATTCACTAAGAATGTCGCGATAGGAAAAGAACCGCTGACGATCAACAGATGACCGACCAGCAGCCTTGTGCTCGCTCCTAAAGCTCCAGCTACACTTATGTACAGACGTTCTCTCATATGTTCACGACCTTATTTCATTCGATAATATATCCGAGTGAATGAAGTACATTATTGATAAATGATTGTGTATATAAATAGACCCCTTCTTGCTCAGGCGCTTGGATGACATCGTGGTCAACGTCTTTCCATCGTTTCCATTGCAATTCAGATAAATTTTGTGCGAATGCCCACTTGCGTGTGTAATCGGTATTGGTGATTTGATCCGCTTCTCCCGTGTGCAGTAATAACGGTACATCTTGGATAATTAAATCTGGTTGCATGACAGATCTCATGAGTGTCTGTAATTCACGGTACCAGCCACCTGTCACAATAGATACATACATTGGATCTTCAGCGTATTGCTCTAAGAATTCAGGATTACGCGATAGAAGTTCAGGTGTAATTTCATGATCCAACGTCATCGATTGAGACCATTTTGTAAACATTTTCGCCCGGATCGGCGGATGATGTTCCAGATGTAGCCAAGGTGATGTGCAAATGACTCCTGCACATTCGATTCGTTCCATCTGTAATAAACGAAGTAAGAACGTAGCACCCAATCCATGCCCAAATAAAAATACAGGCAAATTATCATCTAAACCGCTTCGGATCATTTTCTTGATAAATCTTCGGTAATCCTTAAATGCCTCCGCATGCACTTCGACACTTTCTTTGCCGTGACCAGGTAAATCCCCAGCTACAACATGAAAGCCATCGCTTCGAAATTTCTGTATGAGCCATACATATCTTCTATGATGCTCATAAGCGTTATGTACAAGAACGATAACACCTTTTGCCTTACCTTCTGCTTCCCATTTCCACAAAGTTACCACTCCTTATTTGACTATCTTATTCTATTCATTTCATTCTTATGTTTCACAAATACTAAATGTTTGTTACGATAAATTATACATGATTATTTAGAAATGAGGAGATTTGATTGATTTATCCATACGAAGGTAAATTACCAGAGATTGACCCATCCGTCTATATTGCGGATTACGTAACGATTTCAGGAGATGTAACTATAGGACCTGAATCGTCTATATGGTTCAATACCGTTATACGTGGGGATGTATCTCCTACTGTTATAGGACGAAAAGTAAATATACAGGATTTCTGCTGTCTACATCAAAGCCCCAAATATCCATTAATTCTTGAAGATAATGTGACGATCGGTCACAAAGTGATGCTCCATAGTTGCACGATTAAAACCGGTGCACTTGTTGGAATGGGTGCGACCGTGCTCGATGGGGCAGAGATTGGAGAAGGTGCATTCATAGGTGCTGGCAGCTTGGTAACTCCAGGTACGAAGATTCCGCCTAACACATTAGCACTCGGTTCTCCTGCCCGTGTCGTTCGTGATTTAACTGACGAAGATCGTGCAGACATGACAAGAATCGTTAATGATTATGCACGCAAAGGTCAATTATATAAAGCCTTGCAAGAAGAGAAATAATTGAAGCGCCCGTTACTAGCGGGTGCTTATTTTAATACTCGCTGAATTTTACAGACATTTCGAGTGTTATCGCTAATATATTTTCCTCTTCAATGTATACATGAATTTTACACCCTCCTGCAAACATATGAATATCATGCGTCAGCCATTCACCATTAGCAAATATATACTCCACTAACATCCCATATATAGGATGTTATTTCGTTTGGACTGTTTTTTAAAAATAAAAGTTTTACCTTATCTATTATAACCAGTTAAAATTTTTCACTCTATCTATGACTTATGATAGAGCAGAAATGTTTCATCTACTTATAAAATCAGTAGATGAAGTTTATTTATATAAACAAAAAAGTAGCCCGAGGGCTACTTTTGTTGAACTTATTTCCAGCCTACTTCATTCATCAATTCTACAGCTTTCGGATTATACTTACCGTAATCTGCAAAATCCACTTTTTGTGGTGTGAATGTACCCCATTCAGCCATCACTTCTGGTAATTTCGCTTCTTTATTAACCGGGAACTCAAAGTTTTCGTCCGCAACTAGTTCTTGTGCTTCCACAGTCGTTAAGTACTCAATCAACTTCACTGCATTCTCTTTGTTTTTACTGTGCTTAATCAAGCCAGCACCACTAATATTAATATGTGTTCCTGTAGTTTCCTGGTTCGGGAAGAATACGCCGATCTGGTCGAACACTTTCACATCTTCCGCTTCGTCTGAAACAGACATGTGACCTACGTAGTAACTATTCATAATCGCAACATCACCAACACCTGCAACGATCGCACGCGCTTGGTCGCGGTCTCCGCCTTCGGGTTCGCGCGCTAAGTTATCTACAATACCTTGCGCCCATTCCTTAGCTTTCTCTTCGCCGTCAATTGCGATCAATGATGCCATTAAAGATTGGTTATACAAGCTATCGGATGAACGAACAAGTAATTTATTTTTCCATTTGTCTGTTGCAAGGTCCTCATAAGTTGATAATTCTTCAGGCTTCACGCGATCTTTTGAATAGACAATCACACGTGCACGAGTAGATAATCCAATCCATTGGTTGTCTGTGTCGCGAAGCTCTGCTGGCACTGTTGTATCGATTTCTTTAGATTCAACGGGTTGCAAAAGACCTTCTTCTTTTGCCGTGTTCAAGATCCCACCATCGACTGTAACGAATAAATCAGCAGGTGTATTTTGTCCTTCACGCTTTAGACGCTCCATTAATTCTGGCGCTTTCGCTTCAATCACGTTTACTTTAATGCCAGTCTTCTCTGTAAAATCTTCATAAAGAACTGAATCTACGTCATAGTGTCTAGCTGTATAGACATTTACTTCTCCACCCGTTTTCTCACCTTCAGTTGCATCAGTTGTATCTTCAGCAGCCTCTTCTTTTACTGGTTCGTCTTTTTGTCCCTCTTTATCGGAACTGGAATTACATGCGCCTAAAACTGCCGCAAGCATTAATAGGGCGAATGCCCATAAAAACTTCTTCACATTCATTCTCTCCTTATTTCTCATATACGTTGAATACCTTCATGCGATAATGAGAATCATTTTCAGTGCTAAAGAAATTGTAATACAGATCAGAGTATAAGTCTAGTATTCATTTTGCTTTATTTTTGCAAAAAAAAGGAGAGTAGCGGAAACATATCCGATACTCTCCTTTACAACGTTATACAGGTATTGATTCTTTTTCCGATCCCATATACGTAGCACAATCAATATAAATAGTTCGATCACAAATCGCGTCCACATCAGCTTGATCATGTGACACAAACAAACATGTGATATTGGCTTTTTGCAAGATATCTCGAACTTCCATTCGAATCAATGACTTCAAATTCGTATCCAGATTACTGAACGGCTCATCCATCAACAGAATCGAAGGTGAAGGGGCCAAAGCTCTTGCCAATGCAACACGTTGCTGTTGTCCGCCGCTAAGTTCATGGGGATAGCGTTTGGCGAACTCTTGCAATTGAACAAGTTCCAACATTTCATCCAAACGTTTCTTTTTCTCAGGGCGCTTCATTTTATGTAAGCCAAAGCAAATATTTTCGCTTACTGTTAGATGCGGAAATAATGCATAGTTCTGAAACACCATACCTACACCACGCTTCTCTGCCTCAATATACGTATTATCTCCTACAATCAATCTGCCATCCAGTTCGATACTGCCTACTGTAGGATCTTCCAAACCTGCAAGCAACCGTAACAAAGTGCTTTTTCCGCTACCACTCGCACCTACAATCCCTACGATTTCCCCTCTTTCAATCGTAAATGAAAAGCGATCAATGATAGGCTGCTGTTTTTTTGAATACCGAAATGATAAGTTTTGAATGTCTACAAACATCGTTCTCACTTCTCCTCAAATTTCAAAATAATAATCACCGACAAGATGCTTAGACAAATTAATAACAGTGAGGATGGTGCTGCTTCATAGATTCTTTCATCAATTGCATATTGATAGGTCCGTGTCGCGAGTGTATCAAAGTTAAATGGCCGTAGCAATAAAGTCAGCGGTAGTTCCTTCATAATTTCGAGGAATGCCAACGCAAATCCAATTAAGATCGAACCGCGTAATAGTGGAAACTCTACTCTCCAAAACGTATATGTCATACTACGTCCTAGTAAGAATGAAGCTTCACGATAAGACGGCGGTACTTTTGTATAACCTGATTCAATCGAGTTGAATCCTTGCGCCATAAACCGAATAACGTATCCTGTGATCAGCATAGCGATCGACATACTTAATACGAGTGAGCCAGATTCTACACCTAACAGTTTCGGATAAATGAATGCCAGTTTTTCATCTAACGTAATAAATAGGGCAAGTACGCCAATTGCGATGACTGCTCCTGGAACCGCATAACCGGACGTCATGATACGCGCAAGTAAATTAGACGAAGCGGATGGGTACAAGTTAATCGTACGGGCAGCCAAAATCGCAAAGAAGCTTATGATTAATGCACCGACGAGAGCAACTACTAAACTATTGGTGATCAAGCTGATAAAGTCTGAACGCCATACTTTTTCATATGTTTTTAGTGACCAATAGATCAGTTGCACAAAAGGAATTATAAAGGCACTCAAGAATACTATAGAACAAGAAAGGAATGCTAGACAAGCAGTCCATCCACGTAGCTTTTTACGCGCGAGTGGTCTGCTTTGCGTCACGTTCGTATCATACTTTCGCCCTTTGCGTAAAAAACGCTCTAGCATGAAAATCCCTAATATAACGATTAGCAACCAAGCAGCCAAACGCATCGCTGCATTGATATCATACATCCCGAACCACGTCTGAAAAATCGCCGTGGATATCGTTCGTACACCAAAGAAACTGGCTACGCCATAATCACTCAACACTTCAAAGATGACGAGCATCGATCCTGCGATGATGGCAGGTCGTGCAATGGGTAATCCCAAACGGAAGAACATTTGGAAGCCATTCAATCCAAGAGTTTTAGCACTTTCAATATAGGAAGCGCTTTGTTTTTCAAAATAATTGAGCGCAATCATATACACATAAGGATAAAGAAATAATGTGAGGACAAAAATCGCCCCGCGCAATGACATGATCTCGATCGTGCCTGGTGTGAATTGATAATCAAAATAATTACGGAAGAACGATTGAATAACGCCCGTATAGCTTGTCATTGTACTATATGTATAAGCCGCTATATAAGGCGGTATAGCCAAAGGTATAATCAACAGCCATCTAAACTGTTTCCGTAATGGAAATTCATAGGCTGCCACAATCCACGCTAGTACCACTCCGATGGTCGTCGAGAGGAACCCGACAGATCCAACTAAAATGACTGACCCTTTTATATAGTCAGCAAGCAAAAATTCTTTAATATGTTCCCAATTTTCGCCTGTCGGCTGGAAGAAACTTAGTACAACATAGGCGACCGGCATAATAATGACGAGTGCACCAAGCATTGTAATGATGAACCAGCTATTTGCCCGACGGCGAATCTCTCTTAGCCATATAGATGTTTTCATATACTATAATACCAACTTTACTACGCACAATGGCGGTTATGGTGTACATTCATTATGACTTAAATAATATAAGTCACTCTCAAGTATATACAAATTCTCTGTACATTCCAATGTTTTCACAGGAATTCAACAAATCTATGCTGTTGACGTTCTACAGAATAAAAAAATGATAATCGAGTGGGGTTACATGGTTAATCTGTTTACGGTAAAATCCTTTTTACAAAAATGAAGACAAACACTTTTTATGGTGTTTGTCTTCATGCAAAATAATATTGTGTAAATCACGATAAATTTTCTGATCTAAGCTAGTTTCTCATTTTCTTTTCTAAAGAAACCGAAGATACCTACTGTTTGTACAATATTGGTAAAGGCTTGCGGATCCGTCTCATTAATAATCCGTTCCAAATCGTATAGTTCATATCTTGTGATAACGACATAAAGCATGCTCTTATCTTCTTTTGAGTAAGCACCTTTCGCAGGTAGTATAGTAATTCCACGTACCATTTGACGATGGATTGCTTGTTGAAGATCGTCTGCTTTCCTAGTAATGATCATCGCGGTGACTTTTTCATGTCGCGTATGAATCATGTCAATCACTGAAGTCGTAACATATAGGGCGACCATTGTGTAAAGTGCGTTTTCCGGTTCATATAGAATACCTGCGAAAACGATAAGAATACCGTTGAGCAGTAAAAAGTATACACCGATTGGTTTATCCTGCATACGAGATAGAATCATCGCGACGATATCCATTCCACCCGTAGATGCACCTAGCTTCAAGGATATCCCTACACCAACACCTGCAAGTACCCCGCCAAATACCGCATTCAGCATAATGTCTTCTGACATGGAACGCAGTGGCAATAATTCAAGGAATAGTGTAGCGAACGCAACGGATAACATGCTGTAAATTGTGAAACCTTTCCCTACTTTAAACCAACCTAGAATAAAGACGGGGATGTTAAATAGTAACAACAGAATACCTGTACTGATTGTCATGCCCAATTGATCTTTTAGAACGCTTGATACTAACTGGGCTGCACCCGCAAACCCACTCGCATAGACATTTGCATTAATGAGAAAGAAATTTAACGATAGAGCCATAAGTAGCGATCCTAAAATAACAACCGTCACCCGTTTTGCTTCAATGAAAAACATAGCGACCTCCTATGGTAAATAACAATTTATTGCACGAACTAGATTATATCTATTCTTCCCCCATAATGGTACCCCTAAGCTTCATTTGACATAAAAAAATCCGCTTTACCTTACTGCCGTTCACAAATGGTGCTACCCGAAAGCAAGTAAAAGATACCCCTGTTGCAACTTATTCAGATTTCACGCTTTTTAAAAGCATTCCACAATTAGAGAAAATGCGCTTCCCACCGATTGATTTTGTCATTCCATGTCGTATAGGACAATACGCAGACAGAACTATCAGACTATTACGAATTTAACATAAAGCACAAGTCCCTATTACACTGTCAAAACAATATAAATAAATTAGTAGAACGGTTCGAAAGTTTCAACTATGAATTATACGGTTTAATTCGGGTGAATATCGGCTATATTTAGAGGGGGAATCAAGGAGGAAATGCACGATGAAAACAAACAAAAAGGTAAGTGAATCGAAACGAGACAAAATGATTGAAGAGCTCGTTTCAAATGGGGTATTCAAAATTGATGGGAAACAACTGTACGAATTACCGCTTCAATTATTAACGCAAGAATATGAAGCATTCGGCCAAACTGACATTCAAATGTAAGAAATGTGGCTGGGACAAAACCCAAAAAAATGCATGAAGGATCATCTCCTTCATGCATTTTTCTTTTTGACTTCGTATTTATAAACGTGACTTTTGAGAAACAGGAGCGCAAGGGGAGCGGACTATTTTCTAGTTATGTCCCAGTCTCATTTTTACGCTTCTATAGTTGATTCATTATTTTTTCTAAACATCTTAATCAAAATGATGAGTAAAACCGTAATGCCCAGGGCAATACCTATCATAGAGTATTGGAAACGAATTGCGGGAAACCCTGCTATGTTTGCGATGCCATCCAATATTAAAGGCGAGCTGAACTGTCCTATAAAAATCGAACTGGATACTATAGCAATCACTCGGTCGCTTTGAAGAGGATTGACCAAGCCTAGCGCTTTAACATTAATCATTGGGAACAAAATTCCTTGTCCAAAACCAATCATGCATGTGCAAGCTAAAATAATTGGAACAGAATGACTTAAAGCCAAACCAGTGAATGCTACACCCATTAAAAATATACTAATCGGCATGATATACGATTTCAGGAAATCCTGGAGCTGAATCAATGTCAAACTGGTTATCATTCCACCTACTGTGGTAAAGGAAATCACAGTACCCGCCAATTCCGGTCCACCTATATTGCTCTGCTCAAGGTAGAGTGCCATATTCGTGGCAACCGAATAGTAGACTAGCATAATACCAGCAGAAGCTGCTGCATATCCAAAAACAAGCAATGGCATTTTGCTTTTTTGTACGTTCTGATCTTGTTTAAGTGGAGTGTCTTTCGGCAAGAATATAAAGACCATAATGAAAATCACAACACCCATTAAATACACATTAAACGGAGCTCTCCAACTAATAGCTGCTAAATATCCTGCTAGCATCATAGTTACGATACCTCCAAAGTTACTGAATGCTGAATTATAGCCCATCATCTTCACTTGCTCACGACCTCTAAAATGATCACTGATTAACGTGATTCCGAGCGGCATCACTAAACCAACGCCAGCACCTAGCACAAATCTAAAGGCCAGTAACATTTCAATTGTATTGGTGAACTGTGCTCCTACCCCCGCAATTACATAAATGAATAAACCGATTAAAGCAACCGTGCGTTTAGGTATCCTCGATGTTAACCAACTAGAGACGAATGTAAAGGGAATGATGAATAAGGAAGGTGCTGTTAAAATCAGCTTGATGATCACTGGATCTGCCTCTGGGAAGTTAGCCGCAATCAAACCAAGAGCTGGAGAAATAGCAGCTCCTGCCATAACTGTTGCCATCGAGATGGAGATGATTGTTGGTTTCAACATGCGTTTCATTGGCCAACCCCCTGTCCTGGATAACGTTTTAATTGCCGCAACACTTTATCAGCTGATACTTTTATGGGTGACACTTTCCGTGCATTTGATAATAACAACCCATGGACTAACGATAAATGATACACTGCTAATTCTTCCGCATCACCTTCAATAAACTCTCCAGCAATTTGTCCTCTCACAATAATATGTTCAATACGTTCGACCATGAATCGGTATTTTTCTACAATTTCTTCTTTCACTTCTTGCGTTAGATAATCAGAATATAAAGCTTGCATGATCAAGATATGCCTGTGTACTCCATCTCTTAGTGAGCCTGAGTGAGTCATTTCAGTCAACCATTCCAATTGTTTTAAAGGACTGTGATGTTTTTCCTCTGCTTTATCGACTGTATTGACGAATTCAGTTAATAACTCGAGAATTACTGTGACGTACAGGTCTTCTTTTGATTTGAAATAGTGGTAAAACAAACCATGACTTTGTTCGGCCTTGTTTGTAATCTCACTAATTTTGGTTGCGGCGTATCCTTTCGTACCAAATAATTCGATGGCGGCTTCTTTTAGTTGTTGCTGTCGATTATCGCGGATCTTTTTAAATTTTTCACTTGTTCGGGGTGACATAAAGATTTTCAACTCACTTCTTTTTTATTGATTGACTGACAAGTCAACGTTGAACAGCTTACTGTTCTTATGGGGCTGTTGTCAACCAATAATAATCAAAGTGACGACGCGGTATCATGGATAAACACGTTAGCTATGCACGTATAATTGGTTTTCATTATGTACTTTGCGAAAATAAAACATACTAACATAACTGGAAAATAGTCCACTCCCCTGCGCTCCTGTTTCTCAAAAGTTACGTTTATAAATACGTAGTCAAAAAGAAAAATGCATGAAGGAGAAAAATGATCCTTCATGCATTTTTTGATTTTGTCCTAGTCTCGTCCTAGGTAGAACTTAATTCAATTATTAACGATGTAATCTTTTTTCGACATCTTCTACGATATCTTGTACGGAGTTGCCTTCAATGCTGATCACGGGGAATTCGAATTGGTCAATGTTGACATCGCTTAAAGCACGTACTACGCCTATATCATAGCCGCTTAGATGTTCATCACTTGCAAACATCTTCACTTCATGTCCTTTTTCCTCTAATGCTTGTTTAATGTCATCAAATGGTACTTCTACCGCTATTTTCGCCATATCCTATTCCTCCTCCAAGTACTACATGTATTCGATTAATACTTTATAATTTCCCGCTCTTACGTAAATTAAACATGACTTCTTAAAGTATGTTTATAACACCGTAATACCAAAACGATTGATTTCGGGGAAAATGGGTATTTTACTGTTAGAGCTATTGAATCATTATAGGAAGAACTTATAGAAGGAGTCGACAGATATGTTCGGTTTAGCGGATCTCCTTAGCTTAGTCATTTCAAGTTTTATCATTTTACCTGTCGTTACGTTTATAAGGGAAGCTGGCTATTTTATAATTAGTGGTCTCTTCGGCGTGAAAAATGCCAGACTAACTATTGGTTCTGGACCTAGGCTTTTTAAATTCGGTGTTTTAGATATACGAAAATATTATCATGTAAACAGCTGGTTTACTTTTGATTCAGTAAAAAGAAAAAGTAATTTCGCGTATATATGTATATATGCTGGGCCAATTTTGATTAACGTGGTCGTGGCAGTCACAATTAATGCGCTGATAGCGAATGGATTTTTTGAAGACTCCAAAACATTTTGGAGCCGTTTTATATTCTACGCCTTCTATTTCGTTTTATTTGACTCCATTCCAATGAAAACCGTAAATGGCAAACCGAATAACGGTATGATTATTTATGAACTTCTTCGGTATGGCAAACGCATTGATTTCAATGAAGAACCCCTGATTCTCGGTACAACAGAAGCAGAAGAAATGTATCAGGAAGAAATGAAGAAAATTGAAAAGGTAAAAGAAGAAATTAAAGAAGAAATCATAAAAAATGATAGCGTTCCCCCTGAAAAGAAAGGATGAGCAAGATGATTGTACGTGAACACGAGAAAACATTCAGCTTTGTGCAGCAACATCATCATGGACACCTCGCCGGTGAATTAATGAAACACTGGAAGAAGGATATGTTTCCTGATGATCAATGGCGTCATTCCGTATTGACTGCCATTAGTAACCACGACATCGGCTGGGCTCCTTTTGATAAACAGCCTTTTTGGAATGATGCGAAGTCGGCACCTTTTCGATTCACTGACTTCCCACTGCTCCCTAAAACAGTACTTTATCGCCAAGGAATCGATGATATAGAACAGATGGACCAATATGCAGCAATGCTCTGTAGTCTTCATTATGAACAGTTTATACAGAGTAACAACGAAAAAGAGGCTAAGCTATTTATCAAGGGTGAACAGAATCGTCGTGAACGATTGTGTAAAGAAATCGAGGGTTTTGATAAGGATTTATTTGAAAAGCATTTTGCTTTGCTTCAGCTTGGAGATAACTTTTCCTTATATTGTTGTGTGAATGATCCAGGTATCGACAAAGCGAATGAACATGTATTCTTTCGCGACGGCATTCCTTCTACAAGCATTTTCCATACATTACCGGTAGGACGAATTGGGATATACTTTGCAGATCAGCACACTGTTAAAGTGGAAAATTATCCTTTTAGTTATTCATTTGACGTTGAAGTAAAGCAAAAGACTGTCTTGAAAAAAGATATTGAGATTCACGGATTGCAAGTAGCTTATGAAAAGGCTGACTATGAAGTAATTCCTTTTCATTTTACGCCGTCAAATAAATAAAAAATGCAGAAAGAAGAAATAATTTCCTCTTTCTGCACTCCATTATTGCTTCACACGTACTTTACTTGCAAGTTCTTTCAACGCTTCCACTTTATCCGCCTGCTCCCATGGCAATTCGATGTCAGTGCGGCCAAAGTGACCGTACGCTGCTGTTTGTTTGTAGATAGGACGACGTAGGTCGAGCATTTTAATAATGCCTGCCGGTCGAAGGTCAAATAATTCACGTACGAACTCTACTAATTGAGTTTCGGATAGTGTACCGGTATCAAATGTATTGATCGAGATAGAAACCGGGCTCGCTACTCCAATAGCGTACGCCAACTGAACTTCACAGTGCTCAGCCAGTCCAGCTGCAACGATATTCTTTGCAACATAACGTGCTGCGTAAGAAGCAGAACGGTCCACTTTCGTAGCATCCTTCCCTGAGAATGCACCGCCACCATGACGGGCATATCCACCATACGTATCGACGATGATTTTACGTCCAGTCAGACCGGAGTCTCCTTGAGGTCCACCCACAACAAAGCTGCCAGTAGGATTAATGAAGTATTTAGTATGCTCGTCCAATAAGTTTTTTGGAACGACTGCATCAATCACAACGTTCTTTATATCCTTCTCAATTTGCTCGAGTGTCGCTTCAGGATGATGTTGTGTAGAAATAACGATTGTGTCGATTCGCACAGGATTATTATCTTGATCGTATTCTACCGTCACTTGTGTTTTTCCGTCAGGACGTAAATAAGATATAAGTTCTTCTTTACGCGCTTGTGCCAAGCGATGTGCCAATTTATGAGAAAGGCTGATGGGTAGAGGCATTAACTCAGGCGTTTCATTACATGCATATCCAAACATTAGACCTTGGTCTCCTGCACCGATTGCATCTAATTCTTCATCTGACATAGAGCCTTCGCGTGCTTCGAGTGCCACGTTGACACTTGCAGCGATTTCAGGTGACTGCTCATCAATGGAAGTAAGTACAGCGGACGTTTCGTAATCGAAACCGTATTTCGCACGAACATACCCGATTTCCTTAACAGTATCACGAACAACTTTTGGAATATCCACATACGTTGTCGTAGTAATTTCTCCCATTACTAATACGAGTCCTGTTGTGATACTCGTTTCACATGCCACACGCGCATTTGGATCTTCCGTTAGGATTGCATCTAAAATTGCGTCTGAAATTTGGTCGCACATCTTGTCAGGATGGCCTTCTGTAACTGATTCTGATGTAAACAGTCGACGGTTTGTCATGTTGTTTCCCCCTATATTAAGCATCATGATACGGTACTCTCATAAGTCCCTGGTAAAGTTCCACGCCTAGACGTCAAGCATATACCATAAGGATTCAGGGCTAGACAATATAAAAAGCCCTCCACTCATATTCAATCCATGAGTAAAAGGCAAAATTTCACGCGCAGCACCTTTCACTCTTATCGTCCAAGGAATTAAACCTTGCTTCAGGTTTGGCACCTTCGCGTTAGACTTGCGTCTATTGCAGGTTGCCGGGTTTCACAGGGCCTGTACCCTCCACCAACTCGGGATAAGAGTATCCGTTCATGTCACATCGTATTAAAAAGTTTGGATTTTGTCAAATTATTTCTCCTAAATCACTTGAGTTTTCCATTAGTATAGATTAATATTCTTAATGTGTTATACTATTTACGAATTAGGATATTCTCATCAAGATAAAAATAAATCGACTACGCAAAGGACGGTATGTAAACATGATATCTGCAAAAATTGATGATAGTTTAAAAAGTCTTCTTAGTGGAAGCAACGTGACGATCCAAGCGTCTGTGGCGGAATTAACGGAAAAAGCAGTAGCAAGAGGCGAAGCTAAACTTTCTGCCGACGGTGCGATCACTGCACGTACAGGTAAATATACAGGACGCTCACCTAAGGACAAATTCATCGTTGAAGATGCAGTGTCTAAGGATAAAGTAGATTGGGGTAGCACGAACAGTCCGATTTCAGAGGAGATCTTTGATTCATTATACACGAAAGTCATCGATCATTTGAAGAAAAAAGATGAACTCTTTGTATTTAAAGGGTTTGCAGGGGCAGATAAAGACTCTCAATTGTCTATCCAAGTAATAAACGAATTAGCTTGGCAAAATCTGTTCGTTCACCAACTATTCATCCGTCCAACCAAAGAAGAATTGAAAGCACATGAATCGCAATTCACCATTTTGGCTGCCCCTTCATTTAAAGCGGATCCAAAAGTGGATGGCACGAACTCTGAAACGTTCATCATTGTATCGCTGGAAAAGCGAATTGTCTTAATCGGTGGAACAGAGTACGCTGGAGAAATGAAAAAATCTATTTTCTCTGTTATGAACTTCTTACTTCCAGAGCAAGATATCCTATCCATGCACTGTTCGGCAAACGTTGGAGAAGAAGGCGATGTTGCTTTATTCTTCGGTCTTTCTGGAACAGGTAAAACGACACTTTCAGCAGATGCTGACCGTAAACTTATTGGTGATGATGAACACGGATGGTCTGATAATGGCGTATTTAACATTGAAGGCGGATGTTACGCAAAATGTATCAACCTTTCTGCTGAAAAAGAACCTGAAATCTTCGGAGCAATCCGTTTTGGTGCTGTTTTAGAGAACGTAGTACTGGATGAAGAGACACGCATTGCTGATTATGATGATAAATCATTAACAGAAAACACACGTGCCGCATATCCAATCGAAAACATTGATAATATCGTGACACCGTCAGTTGCTGGTCATCCGAAGAACATTATCTTCCTTACAGCTGATGCTTCTGGTGTATTGCCTCCAATCTCGATTCTTTCAAAAGAACAGGCAATGTACCACTTCTTGAGCGGTTTCACTTCCAAACTTGCTGGAACTGAGCGTGGAATTACTGCTCCTGAACCAACATTCTCTACTTGCTTCGGTTCACCATTCCTACCACTTCCTGCAGCCACATATGCAGAGATGCTTGGAAAGAAAATCGATGAGCACGGTTCAAAAGTATTCCTTGTGAATACAGGATGGACTGGTGGGATCTACGGAGTAGGTTCACGTATGAACTTAGGCTATACACGTACAATGGTGCGCGCTGCAATCGCTGGGAAGTTGGACAATGTAGAAACAAAGAAGAACGAAATCTTCGGATTGGAAATGCCTCTTGAAATTGAAGGTGTACCAAGTAATGTTCTACACCCTCGTTACGCTTGGGAAGATCCAAACGAATACGATAAAGAAGCAAACCGTTTGGCTGATGCTTTCCGTGAGAACTTCAAGAAGTTTTCTCACGTTTCAGAAGACATCGCAATCAAAGGCGGACCACCCGTCAGTAAATAATGGCATACGAAAAAGGCTGACCTCTCTGGTCAGCCTTTTTACGTCTACATTGTAATCACTTAAGCGCGGACGGATGCTCATCATTGTCGCTTCATCCAATCCACTGCTTTTTTCACAAGCTGTCGATTCATTTCAGGAGGAATATAATGCGTAAAGCCTTCCAAATACCAAGTTTCAAACTCTTTATTCGCATCACGCAATGCATTCTCCAGCAATAAAGCCTGTTCAAACGATACATTCGTATCAAGAGTTCCGTGGATAATCAATGCTGGAATATCAATATTCTCTATCTGGAATAGTGCTGTTCTTTCTCGATACGCATCTGGTTGACTATTCGGCGTGCCACCGATGACACGCTTCATCATACGTCGCATATCCTGTCGCTCTTTGTATGTGAAGATCACATCTGAAACTCCTGCCCATGTTACCATAGAAGTTAAATCTTCGCGCATGATGGCTGTCCATAAGGCCATGATTCCGCCTCTTGAAAAAGAGAATAAATGAATGCGATCTGAATTGACTGCACTTTGCTGTTTCAGCACTTCCACACCTGTCACGGCATCATTGCGATCCTCCCCCGCAAATTCATCCTTTCCTTCACCACCACGATTGCCGCGATAATAAGGAGCGAATACCACAAGACCATGCGACGCAAATTGTGCAATACGCGCTGGCCTCACCATCCCTACATGTTGGATACCGCCACGTAAATAAAGCAATCCATCATACCGTCCTTTTGCTTTCGGTGTTGCCAGAAGTCCTTTTACAAGCAAGCTATCAGAACTATAGGTGATTTCTTCCAACCTAACATGGGGGTTTGGGGAGGGATAATCTTTTCTCCGTATGATTTTACCATCAGTTAGTTCTATCATTCGCTTCCACCCACTTCCTTAGTTCACCCATTCCGCGATCTTTCATATGAAAGCTGAGTTCAGTACAGGCATCTAGTTCAGCGTCGGTCATCCAAACTACGCCTTCTGTTTCCATTAACGTAAACTCTTTTTCCACATGTGTTATATCTCCTGTGAAAACGGCTTTGCAAAAAGGCGGATCAGTAAAGACTACGTACTCAGCAAATGAATGTATATTTTCTATGGTGACGCCTGTTTCTTCCAGGGTTTCCCGAATAGCAGCTTGTTCAATTGTCTCTCCTAATTCCGCTTTTCCACCAGGAAATTCAATGCCGCGTATTCTATGTTTGGTCAATAACCAGCGATTGTCGTGCTTAATAATAACGAGCACATGGCGAGATTCAATTTGATGTAAATTGGGTCCAAAAGTCAATTCCACATGGGCCCCTTGTAAATCTTCAAATTTCAGCAATACGGATCACGTCCTTTCCTCTAGTGTAGCGGAAAGATGAGCGAGGAATCAACGAAATAGCGGTAGTTGCTCGATAAAACGTTTGGATTCATCATCGGTAAATTCATGAATTAGTGCAAAGACCTTCTTCAATCGTAAATCCAATTTGTCATTGTCTGGGTCATAATGATATTGAGCATAAGGTAAATGCGATCGAAGGAAATTTTGCCATTCTAGCTGTTCCATCTGAGCAAATAGTTTTTCGAAAACAGGATAAACTTCTTTTGTAACCTCTACTTTATATTCCCATGTCGAAGAGTGAGGATCTGCAAGTACTAATTTGTGATTAAGTGATATATACATTGGATATTTTTCTTCTATCATAATCATCCTACTTTCTCTTTTTACGTAGGATGCTTCATAAAGAAAAAATTATTCTACAGCAAAAAACCTATTAACGATATATTGTTAATAGGTCATCGCTTTAAATTTCTTGATCCTGTTCTTCATACACTACTTTTTCAACTGCCAACGCTACATTAATGTGAACGTTAGGATCTAATGGATGCGGTACTAAATCGTCACGCTTTGTGCTATCTACAATGGCCAAGGCTGCAGCGATAAGCATTGGATACGTGATAGCTTTCGCATTTGCATTAAGTGCACCACGGAAGATGCCTGGGAATCCAAGAACATTATTGACTAGACGACCATCAGCCGCATAAGCTGCGCCTGCTTCCAATGCAATTTCTGGAGTGATTTCTGCGTTCGGATTAGATAAAGCCAAGATGATTTGACCTTTACGAATCATTTCTGGCTTAATGAGATTTGCAACACCAGTTGTCGCAATGACTACATCGCATGTCTCCATGATTTCTTCCATTGTTTCAACGACGGTACCACCGTACTTCGCTAACATCTCTTTGGCACGGGGATTAGGATCTGTTCCTTTCATTTCTGCTACACCATATGCCATAAACATGCGGCTGATTGCTAGACCTGCTGCGCCTAAACCAATTTGTCCGACTGAAGCATCGGCCAGGTCCACTCCAACATGTTTGCATGCTGTGAGCGCTGCTGCTAATGCTACGACTGCTGTGCCATGCTGATCATCATGCATAACAGGAATCGGCAATTCTTTTTTTAAACGCTCTTCAATTTCAAAGCAATGCGGGGATCCAATATCCTCCAGTAAAATCGCACCAAAGCCTTGATGGATATGTTTGATCGTTTCTACGACTTCATCGGGATTGCTTGTATCAAGTAAAATAGGGATACCACTAATACCAACGAATTGATCAAATAAGACAGCTTTTCCTTCCATAACGGGCATCCCCGCTACAGGACCAATATCTCCAAGCCCTAAAATAGCTGTACCATCAGTCACGATTGCTACCGTATTTGAAATACCTGTGAAATAATTTGCCTGTTCCGGATCTTCTTGGATTGTTTTGCATACACTTGCCACACCCGGTGTATAGACTCTCCGTAAATCTGCTAGGGAACGAATTTCGTGAGTGGCTTTCATATGAATTTTTCCGCCTTCATGCATTTGCAATACATCATCTGTAATAGCTTGAACTTTGATACCTTGTTTTAAGTTTTCAATCGCTACCACGATTTCAGCCAAATGCTCTTGATCATTACATTGTAATGCAATTTCTCTAATCGTAGAAAGCGTTCCTACTTTAATCGTTTGGATGTCACCAATATCCCCATTTAACTGACCAATTGCCATAGTAACTTTACCAAGATTGCCCGGTTTAGAAGGAGTCTCGATAATTAAATTACGCAAATATTGTCCTTGAGCCATTTTCAATATACCTCCTACTATGTCTCGTTTTATTTATATTCTAACAGTATTTCTGTCTACTTCCATAAAAAAACACACATCTCTAATTATTCAAGATGTGTGTTCTCCATTCAAGCCTTGATATCGATAGAAGCGCCTTTCGTTGGATGCGCTACAGATTGGTTTTCAAGACCATTTAGCATATCATTCATAGCAGAAGTCTCCATTGAAAGAGCCTTATTCATGACGCTCATTTGAACGGTTGATTGCAAGCTTCTCAACTGGCTGGACATGATTGAATTGATATCCATATCGTTCAACTCCTTCCTGGTATTCACTTCTTACTATCGGCTAATTTTTTGATGAATGAAGAGTTTTACTCGTTTGTTTCGCCGAGAAATGCGTTTAACATCCATTGATGCTTTTCCACACTCTGATAAACGGCATTTAACATATCTTCCGTCATATGATCTGAATCCTTCGCTGCAAGTTCCATACCTTTTTTCAATGATTTCATGGTCTTATCAAAATCATCTACTAACGTCTGCACCATATCATTCGCTTTTTCTGTGCCTTTTGCTTCGTCGACAACAGATTCAGATAAATGCTGGGATAATGTTGCAGTCGGTTCGCCACCTAAAGTCAGTACACGTTCTGCAATTTCGTCCATATGCAATGTTGCTTCATTGTACAACTCTTCAAATTTAGCGTGTAATGTGAAGAATTGACTTCCTTTTACATACCAGTGATAGTTATGAAGCTTCGCATACAATACAGACCAGGTAGATACTTGTTTGTTTAGTTCCTGAATTAATTCCTTAGACATAAAAAAACACTCCTATAATCGTTTTATGCTTCTCTCTTTTAATTTACCACTTATATAGGTAAACTAAACCTTATTACGTCAGAAGGTGATGGATATATTGAAGAAAGTATTTATACAACTGATCCGGTTCTACCAGAAATTTATTTCCCCCCTATCACCGCCCTCATGCCGATTTCATCCCACTTGTTCACATTATGGTGTGGAAGCAATTGAGACGCACGGAGCGCTCAAAGGTAGTTGGCTTGCGGTAATGCGAATTTTAAAATGTCATCCATTTCATAAAGGTGGATTTGATCCAGTACCTCCAAAAAAATCAGATACGAAATAATCCGTACTAGGTTGCAAACATACAACATATCTTGTATGATGAAAAAACAATCTAAATAGTAATCATTCCGATTACGTTACGGAGGCATTTTGAATGAAAAATCGTTTACTACTGCTGGCAGCCGCTTTGTTGCTAGTATTAACTGGTTGTAACAATAGTGCAACCGAACCGGATGATACGTCATCCAAACCATTACTCGTTTACACTACTGTCTATCCATTGCAATATTTCACTGAACGCATAGGTGGAGAGTACGTCGACGTGAAATCCATCTACCCGCCTGGGACAGATGAGCACGTGTTTGAGCCTACACAGAAAGATATGATGTCCTTGGCAAAAGGAGATTTATTCTTCTATATAGGACTTGGACTTGAAGGTTTTGTACAAAAGACGGAGAAAACGTTGCAGAATGAAGAGATTCAGTTTGTTCCAATCGCTGATTACATCGATTTCGAGGAATTGGAAGAGGGGCATTCTCACGAACATGGAGAAGAAGAGCATGATGATCACGGACATGAAGGGGCAGTCGATCCACATGTTTGGATATCTCCTTATCTCAGCACGAAACTCGCGGAGAAAATCACACAAGAGTTGTCGGATGAACTACCTGAACATGCAGAGTCTTTCAAGAAAAACTTTGATGTTTTATATGATGAATTAGAAGAATTAGATCGCGGATTTAAAACCATGGCAGATGCCGCACCGAACAAAACATTCTTCGTGTCCCATGCAGCATTCGGCTACTTGGCAGACGCTTACGGGTTACAGCAACTTGCAGTATCTGGTCTTGACTCGCAGAATGAACCTTCACAAAAAGAATTAGCTTCTCTTGTGAAAAATGCAAAAGAACAAGACATCCAGTATATTTTATTTGAACAAAACGTCAGCTCAAAATTGGCTGAAGTCATTAAAAAAGAACTGGATGCCGAAGCACTTACTTTGCATAATTTGAGTGTGTTAACTGAAGAAGATATTCAAAAGGAAGAAACGTACTTTACTCTTATGGAACAGAATTTGGCAGTATTGAAAAAAGCATTAGGTAGCTAACAGTGGATGTATACTCCACTGTTTTTTTATAGCCATTTTTTCAATTCGAATCGCATGAGTTTATTCGATGCATTGCGAGGCAGTTGCTCTACGAATCGAAATTCCTTTGGTAGTTTATAACGCGCTAGACGTTCGGAACAGAATTCCAACAGTTCTTGCGTTTTAGCTGAACCCACGAGGAATGCAACAGGTACTTGTCCCCACTCCGGATCCTCTCTCCCACAAACGCCAGCTTCCCTTATAGTAGGATGTGCTAGTAACACATTTTCAATCTCGGCAGGATAAATATTCTCCCCACCTGAAATAATCAAATCAGCACGTCGATCCACGATGAACAAATAACCTTCCCCGTCAAGATAGCCAGCATCTCCTGTAGCAAGCCAACCATCTTCGGTCAGCGCATTGTGTGTACTTTGACTTCCGATGTAACCAGGTGTCACGTGAGGACCTTTTATGAGTACTTCCCCTATTTCACCTGGTTGAACAGTATTTTTAATTGCCACTTGATTGAAAAATAACGGTTTACCTGCTGAACCTAGCTTACGCGTCGCATCTGCTTTTCCAAGAGTCGTCGTTTGCGAACATGTTTCGGTCATACCGTATGTCTGAAGTATCGGGAGTCCACAAGCAGTTGCGCGCTCCAAATAATCCAGTGGTACGGGACCTCCACCTACGAGCATAGTACGAAATTGTGGATGTGCTTTGCTATCAGTTGCTTCCATCACACGAACTATTTGATCGAGCGTCAAGGCAACAACCGACATGGCGGTCACACGCCCTGCTATGATTTGTGCAGCAGCCTCTTTTGCATCAAATTTTTCGTATAAGCGCATTTCCATTCCGTAGATCACGGAGCGAATGACGATCGATAGTCCACTTATATGGAATAACGGCATCATGCAAAGCCATGTATCTTCATCGGTCAATCCGAGATTCAACGCTGAAGCAAGTGCGCTCGACGTATGATTTCCAGCTGTCTGTCGGACTCCTTTAGGAACACCTGTAGTGCCTGAAGTGTACATAATCGATAGCGTCTGATTTTCAGTCCACTGTTCCAGCATGATGAACTCTTTACGCTCAGACTGTAGAACTGCGGAATAGTATAAGCTCTTGATATGACCTAATTTTGGATAGGTATGTATTTGATCGTCTACAAGCATAATTTGGGCTTCGGAATCACGTACTTGCCAATCTAATTCTTGTTCTGTCAGCCGATTGTTCAGACAGACTACCTCCACACTTAATAACCAGCACGCATGGATGAAAAGTACCGTTTGTTCATTGGAGTGGCTGAGCAGCGCCACCCTACTTTCGGACTCAACTCCAAGATGATGAAGTTGTTGTGCGATTTCAAGGGATTGTTCATATAGTTCAAGAAATGACCACTGTCCTTGCCCGGTAACTAAAGCGGATGCGTCAGGCGTCAATTTGGCCCGTTGTGCAAGCCAATTTGGAATCATCATAGGTAACTCCTCCAATTAAAAGTAACGTAATGAAAAAGCTGCCTAAGTTAGGCAGCTTTCATTTATTTAAGGGAAACGTGGGAATTGATCGAAGTCCGGTTTACGCTTTTCTTTAAACGCGTCGCGTCCTTCTTTCGCTTCATCCGTTGTGTAATAAAGCAATGTAGCGTCTCCAGCCAGTTGCTGAAGTCCAGCCAAGCCGTCTGTATCTGCATTCATTGCCGCTTTCAGGAAGCGAAGTGCAGTTGGACTCTTGCCTAGCATTTCTTCACACCATTGAACGGTTTCGTCTTCTAGCTGCTCATAAGGAACCACAGTGTTGACTAAGCCCATATCGAGTGCTTCTTGCGCGTCATATTGACGACATAAGTACCAGATCTCACGTGCTTTTTTATGGCCAACAATGCGTGCAAGGTATCCTGAACCATATCCTGCATCAAATGAGCCTACAGTAGGCCCTGTTTGTCCGAAACGTGCATTGTCTGCAGCAATCGTCAAGTCACATACTACATGTAACACGTGACCGCCACCGATTGCGTATCCTGCTACCATTGCAACAACTGGTTTTGGAATAACGCGAATCAAACGTTGAAGATCTAAAACGTTCAAACGTGGAATTTCGTCGTCTCCAACATACCCACCGTGACCACGAACAGATTGATCGCCACCAGAGCAGAACGCTTTCTCTCCTTCACCAGTTAACACGATCACTCCAATTCTCTGATCATCTCTTGCACGTGAAAATGCATCGATTAGTTCCATTACTGTTTTAGGACGGAATGCATTGCGCACTTCCGGACGATTAATCGTGATTTTTGCGATACCATTGTACATTTCGTACTTGATATCATCATATGTACGAAGCGTTTCCCATTGACGGGTCATAATAAATTCCTCCTCTAGTTTTACACTGTTTTCAGAAAGCTCTTTATCATTGTAGCAAATTGTTGAGGTTTTTCCACGTGAATTGCATGCCCTGCATTTTTTATCGTTTCGTGCCGGGCATTTGGCAGGTTTTTCATCATTTCCTGTGCAATAGTTTCAAATTTCTCGTCTTCACTTCCGGTAACTAATAATACAGGTAATGAAAGTTGCTCAAGCGTCTGCCAGTATGAAGGCTGACTGCCCGTTCCAATCCCACGTAAACTGTTTGCCAGACCGGTTGGCCGTTGACAGAGGCGTTCATTGCGCACTGCTTGTCGTTGTGATTCAGACAGTTTCTTTTGTGTATGAAATAACGGAATCTCCTGCCAAAAGTCGACGAATTCTGGCATTCCTTGTTGTTCTATCTTATCTGCAAGCTTATTATCTGCGGTACGCCGTGCGAGTCGTTGTTCTGATGTACGCAAGCCTGGTGAACTGCTCTCAAGCACCAGACTCGTTACTTTTTCAGGATATGTTGCAGTATAGCCTAGTGCAACACGCCCACCCATCGAGTAGCCCAGCAAAATCGGCTTCTCAATTTCAAGCTTCTGTAAGACTTCATACAAATCCTTTATTTGTTCTTCCATCTTGTAGCGAGTAATCGTTTCGGGTGCCTCTGTCTTGCCATGTCCGATTAAATCAATCGCGACAACATGATAATCCGTCACAAGCTGTTCAATCGTTTCCTGCCAAGTAGCTGTCGAGCCTGTAAAACCATGCAACATGACAATTGGCGGCAAGAGTTCATCTCCGTATCGTGCAATGTGCGTTTCAATGCCTCTGATCGTCAATAGTTCAGTCGTCAATGCGTTCCACCTTCTTCGCGATTTCCCGCCACACAGAGCGATGAGCTTCCACATTGTCTGCACGCACTGTTGCCACTTCAATAATTCGTAGATTAGTCCTCTTATCGGTTTGCATTGCCTGTTCGAATGCTTGTATCGTATCTACCGCATCATACTGCGCTTCATACATTGCTGCGATATGATGGAATGTTAAATTTGTGGGGGTTCCAAATAATTGCTCATAATGGTGTTCAATAGACGCTTGCGGTAAATAGGAAAATATCCCGCCACCGTTGTTATTAATCAGAACGATTGTCAAATCGGTTTGCTGTAAACGGGAAATAATCAATCCGTTGATATCATGCAAAAAAGCTAAATCTCCAATCAATAAATAGGTCTTGCGTTTACGCCCTTCTTGAATACCTAGAGCAGTCGAGACTACCCCGTCAATCCCATTTGTTCCTCTATTGCAGAACAATGAAATATCGCGGTTTGTCTTTTGGAAATGCGTATCCACATCTCGAATCGGCATACTGCTGCTACAGACTACATCCGATCCATCCGGTAAGTTGGCAATGAATTGACGAACGAAGTGACCTTCGTCTTGATTGAAATGTTCATCGTCATTCATGACATCTGTGGAAATTTGATTGGCTTCAGTCCACTGTTTCGTATACTTTGTTCGCTCACGTGGTAGATATATTTGCTGCCACATACTCTCTGCACTCACTTGTAAATGATGGGTAGTCAGACCAATCGGATCACGATAGTTTGGTGAGTCATCGATCACGATATACGTTTCTGGACAACTCTTCTTCAAAAACAACAATAATGGTTTAGAGATGGGTTGCGGGCCGAATCGTATGACGCAATCAGGTCGCACTTTTTCGACAAACACTTCACTTTTCAGTAACGCATCATACTGATCAATACAAAGATCGTTACAATCTGAAGGCACTTGTGAGCGCAGATTGGACAGTGGATCGCATAGTACGGGCCATTGAAGCGCTTTAGCAAAGTCCCAGAAACAGTTCTTATCTAAAGTTGTCGCTAGCTCGCCCATAACGAGTATGCCTTTTTTCGATTGTGTAATGGCCGTTTCGAGTACTCTTGCCATTTCTTCTGTTACAGCCAAGTTCCCTACCAACTGTTGCTGGAATCGACTGACTTGCGCAGTTGCTTGTAAATCAATAAGTAACGGCTCTCGAAACGGTACATTTAAATGAACAGGTCCTTGTGGTGCAGTTTTCGCAACGGAAAGTAGTCTAACGGCACGTTGTTCCATATATCGTAAAATGTCTTCTCGATTTTCAGGCACAGGGAAATCGACACTATCTTTAACGTGCTCTCCGAACATGCGAATTTGATCGATTGCTTGTGGAGCACCGACTTCACGTAATTCATGCGGACGGTCCGCTGTGATGACGATCAACGGCAATCTTGCATAAAAAGCTTCTGTCACTGCAGGATGATAGTTCGATGCAGCTGTTCCTGATGTACATAGTAAAATCACCGGTTGTCCAGTCGCCTTCACTAATCCAAGTGCGTAAAAAGCTGCGGAGCGCTCATCGGTATGCATATAGGTCTGCATACCCTCAGAGTTCGTTAGCGCATACGCGAGTGGTGTTGATCTGGATCCGGGACTAATAACCGCTCTATTGGCTCCTTGCCGTATAAGAGCATCTGTTAAACGAAGCACATAACTCGTTAATCCTGTTTCATGATCATTCATGTAAACGGCCTCCGAGCGCGCGTAACACGGGACGGAATTTCACCCATGTTTCCGCATATTCTTCCGTTGGTGTAGAATCGGCTACAATACCTCCGCCAGCATATAAATATGCCTCATTGCCAGTTAGCAGTCCAGACCGAATGGCCACTGCAAACTCTCCATTACCCGCAGAATCCGCCCAACCAATCGGCCCGGCATAAAAGCCACGGTCCATTTGCTCTTCTTCGCGAATGATTTCGAGCGCTTTCTGACGTGGAACTCCACCTAGAGCAGGCGTTGGATGAAGTGCTTCTACTAGACGGAATATATCCTGATCCTTCGCAAGCTCGCCTTCAACCGGTGTGAATAAATGCTGTATATCTCGTACTTTCAAAAGCTTTGGTGTTTTATTGACTTGTAGTGATGTGCAAAAACCCGAGAAGACTTGCGTAATCATATCGACTACATATTGATGTTCTTCACGGTTTTTCTTATCTCGTAACAACACTTCCCCAAGTCGCTGATCTTCTTGAGCCGTTTTTCCGCGTTCAATAGAACCCGCTACACAAGCTGAATACGCATGTCCCTTATAAATTTCAACCAATCTCTCTGGCGTTGCACCGAAGAACATTTCCTTCCCAATTTGCAGACCAAAGTGATAACTAGCAGACTGTTCATTCGTAATCGTATGCAACGCAGCAGCCTTTTGGAATTCTTCTTCGAACGTCAGTTTAATTTTACGTGCAATGACTACTTTCTCTGCCTCTTGCGCTTTAATATGCGATGTCACGTGCTCTACAGCGTCCATATAGCGGTCCGTAGCCAATTCTGTCTGCTTGATTACGCTCGGCTTTCCTTGGAACGTGAATTCGTCAACCTGTGCAATATGAATCAAGCGGTCACGTTCTTGACGCAACGCTTCAAAGTCTGCTGCGGTTTGCGGTTCATCCGTAATATAATTAATCGATACATACGTTTTACCTTTTTCGATTTTCAGTTGGAATAAAGGCACAGTAAAATAAGCAGCTGGAAAAGCGTTCCACTCATCGTCTTGGCGGGTGTGAGGATCAAAAGAAAACCCTCCAAACAACACCGGATCGACATCTTTTTCTTCCTTAATCAAACCTTCACATAACGTTGCCCATTGTGAAGAAATCGACTGAAAACGATCCTTCTCCGCTGTTAGAACTGTAGCCTGACCCAAACCGACAAGTTTTACTGTCTTGTCTGCATTTTGCCAGAAGAAACGATGCTCACCATAATGTGAAAAGCCTGCTTCAAAAAAAGCAAGCGGACTAAGCGTTTCCACTTCCAATGTTTCCGTAAAAAAACGAGATTCAGCGCCTGTTGCCGGAACCGTCTTCTCTCGATCGGTCAATTTCCGAATCATCCCACTCTCTCCTTCTCATCGTGCAATATGTTTTTCGACAATTTACGCTCAGACTTCATTTCTCTGAACAATAAGTACCTCTATTCTAGCACATTGGACGCTGTACTTAATATATAATGTCTCGCTGTATAGGAGCGCATTCGACAATTATATTTTGCAGTCATCTCTTCTTACCTAACTGCTTGTTTTTGTTGTATACTATCAGATGATGATTACATATATAAGGAGAGATTACCCGTGCAACACACAATAGAAACCGATACCGGCTGGCGAGTTTGGTGGCAGCTAACGCGCCCACACACATTGACTGCTGCTTTTGCACCTGTCTTTTTAGGGACCATGATTGCGTTACAATACGGACCACTTCATTTCCCGTTATTTTTAGCGATGCTTGTAGCAAGTTTATTTTTACAGATGGCTACGAATATGTTCAATGAATACTATGATTTCAAACGAGGACTCGACGATGAACACTCGATCGGTATTGGCGGTACGATCGTCCGGAACGGCGTACAACCAAAAACCGTATTAAATTTAGCACTCATTCTGTATGGCTTATCTGTTCTCCTAGGCATTTACATTTGCATGGAAACTTCTTGGTGGCTTGCCGTCGTAGGTTCTGTTGCCATGCTGATTGGCTATTTGTATACTGGCGGACCCTATCCGATTGCTTATACCCCATTCGGCGAGCTGGTTTCTGGATTTATTATGGGCATGCTATTAATTTTAATTGCATTCTATATTCAAACAGGAACTGTCACTGGCAATGCCATATTGCTTTCTGTACCGAGCATGCTTTTAGTAGGTGCGATTATGTTAGCAAACAATATTCGGGATATTGTACAAGATACTAAGGGTGGCAGAAAAACCATGGCAATTCTTATAGGTCGAAATAATGCTGTAACGATATTGGCAATGTTTTTCATCGTGTCGTATGGATGGATCATTGCACTTGTCGTGACAGGTCATGTGTCTGCATGGGCATTACTCGTACTACTGAGTATTCCCAAACCGTTACATGCTACGAAAACCTTCCGAAAGTATGAACAACCTATTCAAGTCATGCCTGCGATGAAGGATACTGGCGTTACCAACACGCTGTTTGGCCTGCTTCTCGGTATCGGCATTCTCATCGCTCACTTCATCTGAATAAACTATCTCCACAACGTCCACACTGAAAAAGGTGGACGTTTTTTTGTTGTAGAGGTTTACTATAGCTTGTAAACAGGGAAAGACTGAAATAAGAAAGCTTTCTCGGACTTTATCGGTCAACTAAGAAAGCCACATAGAAAGGGTCGTGACTATATTGTTAACAACTAAACAAATTCAACAACTCGAAAAAGAATTACGAGCTATGGAAGAACGTTTGACTGAAACAGAAAACGAGACGGAGATTGTAAAGACTGCACAAGAAGATGTAGGCGAATTATCCATGTATGATAATCACCCCGCTGATATGGGAACAGAATTATATGAGCGTGAAAAGGACATGGCACTCAATACACACGCAGAAGGTGAGCTAGAAAAAGTTCAGAACGCGCTACAAGCCATGCAGGACGGCACTTATGGCAAATGTGAAGTCTGTGGTAAGGAAATACAATTTGAGCGCTTAGAAGCAATCCCTTACACGACTGTGTGTATTGATGACGCGAAAAAAGATGTTCCAACTGATCGACCGGTTGAAGAGGATTTATTAATCATGGCAGATCCTAATTCATTTGCAGCACGAAGGGAAGGAGACGCAATAGATTACGAAGATAGCTTCCAGGAAATCGCACAATCAGGAACATCTGAAACACCTTCAGACTTCTCAGGCAATAAAAATCGAGACTACGGTGATCTGTACGATGAAGAAAATGAAGATAGTGTAGAAGAATACGAAGAGTTTGCAGTGTCTGACATTACCGGTGAACCAGCTGGGTTTGTACGCACTGCAGAAGCGATAGAATATGAAGAGGAGTTGGATGTGGAAGGGATTGAATCACCATTAGGTGACATCCCTTATAAAGAAAGTGACAGCTATATTGATGCAGAGAAAGATAAGTAATTAAAAAAAGAGTAAGTCCCACATGCGTTCATTGTAGGGCTTACTCTTTTGCATGTACTTTCGTTCCTTAACTTCACTAGCCGTTGCGTACTATCAAGTACCAGTTTGAGGACAGATAGCAGTAGCGTGACAACTTTTTCAAATAGCAGTGCATAAATTGTCAACACGACTCTACACTATTGCAAAGCCTTGTACTCCCCTCAGCTGCTTCCTACATAACTTATATCGGATAATAGAAAAAGGTATTGCACAGTTGTGCAATACCTTTTTATGTATGACCCCTACGGGATTCGAACCCGTGATACCGCCGTGAAAGGGCGGTGTCTTAACCGCTTGACCAAGGGGCCAAAATTATGGCGGAGAAGGAGGGATTCGAACCCTCGCACCGCTTTCGCGATCTACACCCTTAGCAGGGGCGCCTCTTGAGCCACTTGAGTACTTCCCCATAAAAATGGCTCCGCAGGTAAGACTCGAACTTACGACCGATCGGTTAACAGCCGATTGCTCTACCACTGAGCTACTGCGGAATGGTGGGCCTAAGTGGACTCGAACCACCGACCTCACGCTTATCAGGCGTGCGCTCTAACCAGCTGAGCTATAGGCCCCTATTGGAGCGGGTGGGGAGAATCGAACTCCCATCATCAGCTTGGAAGGCTGAGGTTTTACCACTAAACTACACCCGCAATTATGGTGGCTCAGGACGGAATCGAACCGCCGACACAAGGATTTTCAGTCCTTTGCTCTACCAACTGAGCTACTGAGCCACATTTGTTACTTCCATAAAGACGCTTTTCTAAGCGTATGTATAAAATGGCGGTCCCGACGGGAATCGAACCCGCGATCTCCTGCGTGACAGGCAGGCATGTTAACCGCTACACCACGGGACCTTGGTTGCGGGGACAGGATTTGAACCTGTGACCTTTGGGTTATGAGCCCAACGAGCTACCACTGCTCCACCCCGCGACAATGCAAATGTTTCTTTATTAAGAACTTAACGCCTTTATTATCTTAACATAACTACTTAGTAAAGTAAAGCTAATGTTGAAGAAAATATGGCGGAGGAAGAGGGATTCGAACCCCCGCGGGCTTTAACACCCCTGTCGGTTTTCAAGACCGATCCCTTCAGCCGGGCTTGGGTATTCCTCCGTAAAATAAATAATCTGGTGGACCTTGCAGGACTCGAACCTGCGACCGGACGGTTATGAGCCGTCTGCTCTAACCAACTGAGCTAAAGGTCCTTAGGATAGCGGCGGAGGGATTTGAACCCCCGACCCTACGGGTATGAACCGTATGCTCTAGCCAACTGAGCTACGCCGCTGCAATTAGTCAGTCATGTAAATTTATTGGTGGAGCCTAACGGGATCGAACCGTTGACCTCCTGCGTGCAAGGCAGGCGCTCTCCCAGCTGAGCTAAGGCCCCAATAAGTGGTCGGGAAGACAGGATTCGAACCTGCGACCCCTTGGTCCCAAACCAAGTGCTCTACCAAGCTGAGCTACTTCCCGACTATATGCAATAGTGATTTCATTTAAAATATGGCGCGCCTGGCAGGAGTCGAACCCACAACCTTCTGATCCGTAGTCAGACGCTCTATCCAATTGAGCTACAGGCGCATTCTATAAAATTAATTGGTGCCGAGAACCGGAATCGAACCGGTACGGTAGTCACCTACCGCAGGATTTTAAGTCCTGTGCGTCTGCCAGTTCCGCCACCCCGGCAAGAGTGGAAATTAAAAGCGGAAGACGGGATTCGAACCCGCGACCCCGACCTTGGCAAGGTCGTATTCTACCACTGAACTACTTCCGCATAAGAAATGCGGGTGAAGGGAGTCGAACCCCCACGCCCGAAGGCACTAGATCCTAAGTCTAGCGTGTCTGCCAGTTCCACCACACCCGCGATATGTTTCGGCAAAAAATAATGGTGAGCCGTACAGGATTCGAACCTGTGACCCTCTGATTAAAAGTCAGATGCTCTACCAACTGAGCTAACGGCTCGTACTAAGTGGTGCCGGCGAAAGGACTTGAACCCTCAACCTACTGATTACAAGTCAGTTGCTCTACCAGTTGAGCTACACCGGCAGGTGTAGAAATATGGTGGAGGATGACGGGCTCGAACCGCCGACCCCCTGCTTGTAAGGCAGGTGCTCTCCCAGCTGAGCTAATCCTCCTGGGTATAATGTTAATTTAGTATGTTCTTATTCTTTTTGATCACTAGATTATGTATAAAACATTCAGCATCGATCGTTAGAAAAGAATTGCCTGGCGACGTCTTACTCTCACAGGGGGAAACCCCCAACTACCATCAGCGCTGAAGAGCTTAACTTCCGTGTTCGGTATGGGAACGGGTGTGACCTCTTCGCCATCGTCACCAGACTATGTATCCTCGTTCTTGAGGACATTTATTATTATAACACTTGTTATACTTAATGCAAGCATTATTTTAAATATTTTTTCGAGTAAAGCTTGTTCACTCAAAACTGTATAAAAGACATTGATGTAGTTCAAGTAACTACTTTTTAGTTTGTCCAGCCTCAGCGGCCAGATGCTCGGGTCATAAGTCAAAGCTACTGCGTGGCAGAAAACGCCACTTCGCATCTTCGCCTTATACCAGTCGCATCTAGGCGGCCACTTCGGCTTTTCATAATAGGTTAAGTCCTCGATCGATTAGTATCTGTCAGCTACATACGTCGCCGTACTTACACCCCAGACCTATCCACCTCATCATCTTTGAGGGATCTTACTTACTTGCGTAATGGGAAATCTCATCTTGAAGGGGGCTTCATGCTTAGATGCTTTCAGCATTTATCCCGTCCATACATAGCTACCCAGCGATGCCTTTGGCAAGACAACTGGTACACCAGCGGTATGTCCATCCCGGTCCTCTCGTACTAAGGACAGCTCTCCTCAAATTTCCTGCGCCCGCGACGGATAGGGACCGAACTGTCTCACGACGTTCTGAACCCAGCTCGCGTGCCGCTTTAATGGGCGAACAGCCCAACCCTTGGGACCGACTACAGCCCCAGGATGCGACGAGCCGACATCGAGGTGCCAAACCTCCCCGTCGATGTGGACTCTTGGGGGAGATAAGCCTGTTATCCCCGGGGTAGCTTTTATCCGTTGAGCGATGGCCCTTCCATGCGGAACCACCGGATCACTAAGTCCGTCTTTCGACCCTGCTCGACTTGTAGGTCTCGCAGTCAAGCTTCCTTATGCCTTTGCACTCTGCGAATGATGTCCAACCATTCTGAGGAAACCTTTGAGCGCCTCCGTTACTCTTTAGGAGGCGACCGCCCCAGTCAAACTGTCCACCTGACACTGTCTCCTGCCCGGATCACGGGCAAGGGTTAGAAGTCCAATACAGCCAGGGTAGTATCCCACCAATGCCTCCTCCGAAGCTAGCGCTCCGGAATCCAAGGCTCCTACCTATCCTGTACAGGCTGCACCGGAATTCAATATCAGGCTACAGTAAAGCTCCACGGGGTCTTTCCGTCCTGTCGCGGGTAATGCGCATCTTCACGCATATTATAATTTCACCGAGTCTCTCGTTGAGACAGTGCCCAGATCGTTACGCCTTTCGTGCGGGTCGGAACTTACCCGACAAGGAATTTCGCTACCTTAGGACCGTTATAGTTACGGCCGCCGTTTACTGGGGCTTCAATTCAGAGCTTCGCTTGCGCTAACCCCTCCTCTTAACCTTCCAGCACCGGGCAGGCGTCAGCCCCTATACGTCATCTTACGATTTTGCAGAGACCTGTGTTTTTGCTAAACAGTCGCCTGGGCCTATTCACTGCGGCTCTCTCGGGCTATTCACCCTACCAGAGCACCCCTTCTCCCGAAGTTACGGGGTCATTTTGCCGAGTTCCTTAACGAGAGTTCTCTCGATCACCTTAGGATTCTCTCCTCGCCTACCTGTGTCGGTTTGCGGTACAGGCACCTCCCGCCTCGCTAGAGGCTTTTCTTGGCAGTGTGAAATCAGGGACTCTGGAGATTAATCTCCTCGCCATCACAGCCTAGTGTTATATGAGAACGGGATTTGCCTCGTTCTCCACCTCACTGCTTAGACACACAACCAACTGTGTGCTCACCCTATCCTACTGCGTCCCCCCATTACTCAAACGGCGGGGAGGTGGTACAGGAATATCAACCTGTTGTCCATCGTCTACGCCTATCGGCCTCGACTTAGGTCCTGACTAACCCTGAGCGGACGAGCCTTCCTCAGGAA